>JBILOA010000102.1:0-6368 GCA_044374735.1 Pirellulales bacterium
CCACCTGGAGCGTGCCGCCCGCGATCGCGGTGCCGCCGGTGTAGGGATTGTTGCCGGTGAGGGTGAGCGAGTTGTCGCCGGCCTTGATGAAGCCGCGGGCGCCGAGCGGGCTGTTGCCGAAGGCCGTGGTGTAGGTGCGGCTGCCGGCAGAGGTGTCGAAGCCGAACGAGCCGCCCGGCTGGATGTCGACGCTGGCGAGCAGCGACGCCACCTGCGAGTCGCTCACGCCGGTGCCGAAGGCGATCGCCCCGCCGGAGACGACCGCCGTGTTGGAGGCGTTGAACACGGAGACAGTGGGAACTGCCAGGGTGCCGGCGGAGACCGTCAGCTGGCCGGAGAAGGTGTTGGCCGCGGTGAGCCGCAGCAGACCCGCGCCCGTCTTCACGAGAGCCCCGGTGCCGCTCACCACGCCACCGAGTTCGGCGTCGACGAGGCCCAGGCCGTTGTCCACCTGCACGGTCCGCGTGGCCGAGCCGAGGGCGATCGGATTGGCGAAGGTGACGCGGTTGTCGGCGAGGGCGTTGGACAGGACGAGGGCCGAGCCCGTGGGGACGAACGAGCCCGAGCCCCAGGTGACCTGCGCGCCGGCGCCACCGAGATCGACGGTGCGAGCGGCGCCGCTGGCCGCGAAGCCGCCGGCGGCCGTGAACTGCACCTGGTCGACGCCCGTGCCGAGGCCGCGGGTGAAGTCGCCGGCCGCGAGATCGATGACGCCGCCGGCGAGCGTCAGGCCCGCCGTGCCGCCGGTCGCCCCGATGCCGCCGGGCAGGGCCCCGGCCGAGCCGAGCCGCAGGCCGCCGCCGGAGACGGTCACGCCGCCGGTGAAGGTGTTGGTGCCGGAGAGGGTCTGCAGGCCGGTGCCGGTCTTCACGAGGCTGCCCGCGCCGGAGAGTGCGCCCGAGTAGACGCCGCCCGAGCCGCCGATCGTGAGGGCGACGGCCGCGGGGGTGGCGGCGTTGTTGGCCAGCGCGATCCCGCCCGAGCCGGCGAGGCCGCCGACCGTGAAGGCGGTGCCGCCGGCCTGGCCGAAGACCAGGGAGGCCGAGCCCGCGACGTCGACCGTGCTGTTTTGGGCGGCCAGGGCGTTGCCGAGGACGAGCCCGCCGCCCGAGACGGTGGAGGTGCCGGCGAAGGTGCTGGCCGCGCCGAGCGTGAGGGTGCCGGCGCCGAGTTTCCGCAGCGAGCCGCCGGCACTGTTGAGGGCCGTGGCCCAGGTGACGGCCTGCGAGTTGGTGTCGATCGCATAGACCTGCGACGCCGCCGTGCTGAAGCGGGCCGAGTAGTCGACGGCGTTGGCGGCGGTGGCGCGGAGGGTGCCGCCGCCGAGCGCGATCGTGCCCGACGCGCCGAGCGGGCCGGAGGTGGTGCCCACCTGGGCCACGCCGAGCTCGAGCACGCCCTCGGTGAGGGTGGTGCCGTTGGTGAACGTGTTCGCACCGGTGAGGCTCCACGTGCCGGCCCCGATCTTCTGGAGGCCGACGGTGTTCGCTCCGGCGCCGTTGACGAGCGTGCCGGAGAGAAGGCCGTTGCCCGCGCCCGAGAGGATCAAGAACCGACCGGTCTGGTCGGGCGTGACGACGCCCGAGAGCGTGAGGCTGCCGCCCGCCACGCCGATCTGGGTCGAGCCGCCGCCGGCGGTGAGCGTGAAGTTGCCGGCGATCGTGTTATTGCCGGCCACGTTGGAGATGCCGCCGCCGCCCGCGCCGACGGCCAGCGGGCCGCCGTCGACCGTGCTCGTCGTGAAGCTGATCGTGGACGGCAGCGTGATGTCACCGGCCGAGCCGTCGAGCCAGAGGGCCGGCTGGCCGGCCGTGCCCGCCGTCATCGTGACCGTCTTGGCGCCCGTGCCGAGGGCGGCGGCGCTCGTGATCACGAGCCGGCCTTCGGTCACGGTCACGTTGCCCGTGAAGAGGTTCGTGCCGGAGAGCGTGACCGAGCCGCCGATGCCCGTCTTGGTCAGGTTACCGTTGGTGGCGGCGATCGGCGCGGCGACGTTGAGCGAGAAGCCCGCCGGCGCGTCGAAGGAGCCGGTCGTGCCGGTCGTGATCGTGATCGTGCGATTCGCCGCGACCGTGACCGCCGGCGAGAAGGGCTGGAGGCGGCCGCCGTTGATCGTGAGCGGCCCGCCCGACACGCCGAGGGCCGCATCCGTGGCGATCGAGAGCGTGCCGGCCCCGATGTAGGTGGAGGCCTGCGAGTTGGTGCCCGTCAGGAAGTAGGTGGCGGTGGTGCTCGCGTTGTTGTTGGTGCCGCCGGTCTGGCCACCGAAGAAGGCGCCGAAGTTGCCGGAGATGTTGCCCGTGAACACGGTCGAGTGCCCGCCGTCGGCCAGGATCGAGGCGTTGCCCAGGAGCGTGATCGGGCCGGAGAAGAAGTTGCCGCCCAGGTTGAGACGAAGGGCGCCGCGGGTCTCGCCGCCGTTGCCGAAGATCTGCAGCGGGTTCGAAAACAGGCTGTTCGTGCCGATGATGTTGAGCGCCGAAGTGCTCTCGCCGACGGTGATCGTGCCGGTGCCGAGCGGATTGACGAGTTGCGTGCCGCCGGTCTGGATCCGGCCGCTCGTGATCCGGATGGCGCCCGAGTAGCCGGCCTGGGAGGCCGCGACGTTGAGCGTAGAGTTGGTGGCGCTATTTCCGGTGATCGCGAGCGGCGCGGAGCCAGTGAGCTGGTTTTGGGCGAAGAGGTTGAAGCCCTGGCCGGCGCCGTCGATCGTGCCGCCGGCTCCACTCACGACGATCCGGTGGTTCATGGTCGGGGTGAACGTGCTCGTGGGCCGCAGCGTGCCGCCGTTGATCGTGACGAAGTTCTGCACGCCCGTGCCGCCGAGCGAGGCGTCGGCGGCCACAGCCAAGACGCCGTCGCTGACGAGCGTGCCGCCGGTGTAGGTGCTCGTGCCGGAGAGGGTGAGGGTGCCGAGGCCGGCCTTCTCCAGGCCGCCGGTGCCGTCCACCGCGCCCGAGAGCGTGGCGGTGCCGGCGAAGCCGGGGACGGTGAGCGTGCGGCGGGAAGCGCCCATCGCGACCGGGCCGGAGAGCGTGATCGCGTTGGCGGCCGCGACGCCGCCGAGCGAGACGTTGCCGTTGATCGTGACGGCGTTGCCGACCGTGCGGGCCGCGGAGCCGGCCATCAGCGAGACGCCATCGGCGAGCGCGAGCGTGCCGGTGCCGAGCGGGCCGCTCGTGACCGGCGTGCCGGTCGAGCCGGCGTCGAGGATCAGCGTGCCGGCGGCAACGTTGATGCCGTTGGCGAACGTGCTCGCGCCGGTGAGGACGAGCGAACCGGTGCCCGTCTTCTGGATCTGGCCGCCGGCCGAGGTGATCGGCGCGGAGATGATCAGGCCCATCGGCGAGAGGCCGGAGACGTTGAGCGTGGGCGTGGCGTTCGAGAGCGCGAGGGCCGTGCCGGAAACGAGCGGCGTGGTGGCGGGGTTGTCATTCACGACCGTGAGCGGGTTGCCCGACGAGAGCGTCAGGAGCGTGCCGGCCGCCGTGCTCGGCTGCGTCGTGCCGCCGATGCCGTTGAAGGTGAGCGAACTCAGGGTGTTGGTGCCGACGAGCGTGAGCACGCCGCCGCCGTTGACCGTGACGTTGGCCGTGGAGGCGATCTGGCCCGCGTTGGTGACCATCGTCACGCGGCTGTTGTCGCCCGCGATCACGAGGTCACCGGGGATCACGACCGAGCCGGCCGCACCCGAGAGGTTCACGAGGCCCGTGCCGTTGGCGAAGGTCGTGCCGGTGTAAGTGTTGGACTGGGTGAAGGTGAGGCTCGTGGCGGAGGGAACCGCGGCGTTCGTGGCCTGCGAGAGCGTGATCGTGGTGGCGGTGAGGCCCGTGATCGTGGTGCCGGCGACGATGCCCGTGCCACTGAGCGGCATCCCGACCGACATGCCGGTGGTGCTCGCGAAGCCGAGCGTGGTGGCGCCCGAAGAGGCCGCGGCGTTGGTGGACACGCTGTAGGTGCCCGGGTTGAGGGTCAGCGTGGCGGGGCCGCTCTTGACGAGGCCGCCGGTGCCGGTGAGCCGCGTGCCGAGGGTCGTCGTGTTCTGGTTGACGTACACGAACAGCGGGTTCGAGTTGCCCGTCGTGATCGTCGAGCCGATGTTGGCGGCGTTGTAGGCGATCGCCTGGTTCGCATCCGTGAGGATGCCGCCGCTGGTGATCGTCAGCGTGGCCGGCGTGGCTGCCACGCCGAGCGTGGTGGTCAGCGCGCCGCCGGGGGCGCTGCGGAGGGAGTTGATCGACCGCGTGGTCACACCCGTGCGGCTCGTGCCGTCGTTGAGGTTCCAGGCGGCATTGTTGGCCGTGGACAGGTCGTTGCCGTCGTAGTTCGCGAAGCCGTTGCCGGTGTCGCTCATGGCGCCGACGATGCCACCGGTCCGGTAGGTGGCCCAGTTGGAGCCGTTCACCGTCGCCCAGCCGCCCAGGATGTTGTTGGTGTTGGTGCCGCCGGTGACCGTCACGCGGGCGTTGGCCCCGGTCGCACCGAGCGTGGCGTTCGTGGCCGTGAAGTTGATCGTGGCGCCGTTGGACCGCGAGAGGGAGCCCACAGTGAGGTCGTACGAAGCACCGGTGACGGGCAGGCCTGAGAAGGCGAGGTTGGCCATACCACCGTCGAGCGTCAGGCTCGGCAAGGACTGGGTGACTTGCGTGCTTGCCCGCATGTTCGTCGCCAGGCTGCCGCCACGGAGCGTGAGGGAGGCCGAGCCGAGCCGGTCGGTGCGGCCGAACAGGCCCGTGTTGTCGAGCGTGAGCGTGGCCTGGTTGACGCCGATGGCGGAGGTGCCGGCGAGGGTGGCGGAGTCGCGGAGCGTGAGGCCACCGCCGCGGACGGTGGTCGCGCCCGTGAAGCTGTTGTCCGAGAGGAGCGTGAGCGTGCTCGTGCCCGCCTTCTGGAAGGCGATCGTGCCGGCGAGCGTGCCGCCAAAGGTGGTGCTCGTGCCGGTGCTCGTGACGAGCGTGCCGCCCGAGGAGGTGCCGAGCGTGCCGCCCGTGCCGGGCAGGGTGCCGACAGACTGGATCCGTTCCACGATCTGGGTGGTGCCATTGAGGTCGAGGGTGCCGGCGTTGCCGTAGAGGCCGATGAAGGTGGCCGTGGTGGCGGTGGGCCGGACGAGGATCGTGTTGGTGACGCCCGAGGCGAGGGCCACGGTGCCGCCGTTGATCGTGAGGCCGTTGGAGCCGGCGGCGTCGGTGAAGTACTGCGGGCCGGCGAAGACGAGCGTGCCGTCGCCCGCCTTCACGATGCCGTTGGTCGTGTTGACGATCGGGGCGTTGAGGGCGAGGTTCGTCGCGGCGCCGACGACGTGGAGATCCATCGTGATACCGGCGCTCGTGAGCGTGCGGGCCGTGAGACCGGTGCTGCCCGGGAGCGCCAGGATGCCGCCGGTGTTGACCGTGAGAGCCGACGGCACGCCCGTGCCCTGGCCGAGACTTCCGCCGGAGAGCAGCGTGATCGTGTTCATCCGCACGTCACCGGTGAGGCCCTGCGACGTGGAGACACCGACGTTCTGCGTGGTCGTTGCGCTGTTGATGAAGCCGACGTTCGCCACGTTGGCGTTGAGCAGCAGCTCCGTTGCCGGGTCGAGCGGCCGCAGGCCGTTGGCGCCATTCGTCACGAAGCCCGTGCCCAGGCCGGTGGCCGACGCATCGCCGAGGATGTCGGGCCGGACCGAGATCGTGGTGGTGCCCGCGGCGCCGCCGCCCTGCGTGCCGGTGTAGGCGAAGGTGCCGGTCGGGGTGACCAGGGCCCGGCCGGCCCCCGCCGCGCCGCCGCCCAGGCCCGTGCCCCGGATCAGCATGGTGTTTTGCCCGCCTTGGCCGGACCAGTTGCCGACCGAGAGCGAGACGCCGGCCGTGCCGGCGGCGTCGAGCGTGATCACGCTGCCGCCCGACGAGTTGGCCACCGGCCCGATCGCCTCTGAGACCGCGGTCGAGGCGTTGCCCACGATCGCGAGCGAGCCGCCGTTGAGCGTGAAGGCCCCGCGGGCCGTCGAGCCCCCGGTGAGCGTCGAGCCGCCGAGGCGGTTGGAGAGGGCGGTCGCGGAGTTGTCGAGGGTGAGCTGGCCGCTGCGCTGCAGCGTGTAGGCGTTGAAGGACACGCGGCCGGCCGGGCCCAGGGTGAAGGTGCCGGCATTCACCGCGAGCGTGCCGGTGTTGTTGGCCGCGGAGTCGGCCGTCAGTGTGAGGGTGCCGTTGCCGATCTTCGTGAGGTTTAGCGGCATGCCGGTGAGCGTGCCGGGGAGGTTGTTTTCAAAGTTCGCGAGCGTGCCGTCGAAGGCGGTGCTCGTGTTGTCGTAGCCCACGATCAACGTGCCGGCCGTGTTGGCGGTGGAGTAGGTGGAGTTGTTCGTGACGACGCCGGAGCCCACG
>JBILOA010000103.1:0-6292 GCA_044374735.1 Pirellulales bacterium
CGAGCCGACGCTGCCGTCGGACGACGATCAGGCGGCGGCGGCCGTGGCCGTTCGCCGGCGGGCGGCGGCCGGTCGAAGCGGCCCGCGGCTGCCCCCGTGGGCGACCGAACTCGAGGAACGCCGCCGACTGGTGGAGCCCGCGGTCCGGTCGCAGGGCATCGACATTCCCGACGCCCGCCGGGCCGGCGGGGCGCTCGTGTTCCTGCTCGATGCGGCGGCCTCGGCCGAAGCCCGCGCGGCGGTCGTGGTGCCCTGCCGGATGCAGCTCGACGTGGCCGGCAACGCCACCGGCCGGCCGCGGCCGGTCACGCTCGGGCCGGGCGAGGTGGAACTCGACGATCTCGATCGGCAGGAGCGGGAGCTCGTGGAACGGCTGCTGGGCGCCGTCGCGGGTGACGAGCGGAGCGTGCCGCCGCCGCTCGAGCGGCGCACGATCTCCCGAATCGTGATCAGCCCGCGCTCGGCCGCGGCCCACCTGGCGCTGCTCTGCGAGACCGGCCGGCTCGTCATGCAGCCCGAACCGCGGCGGGCTCCGGACGACGTCGTGCCGCTCACCTGGGACGGCGGCCGGCCCTGGGAGTTCGCCTTCGTGGTCGGCCCCGACGACGACGATCTGCCGCGGCGCCGCCGCGAGGCCGAGGTCGAGGACGACGACGCGGCCCCACCGCCGCCGGCCAAGGCGACGCTCACCGCGGCCCTCGTCCGCGGCAGCCAGCGGAAGGATCTCCGCGAGCCCAGGGCGATCCTCAAGTCGGGGATCGTGGTGTTCGCCGACCGGATCGCCCGGCTTGAGGCCGCGGGCGCGGCGGGCTGGATCGACCAGTTCGAGCGACGCGGGCCGATCGAGCTGGCCGGCGGCCACTGCGACGGGCTGATCGAGCGGCTGGGCCTCCTGGCGGACCTGCCGCGGATCGTGCTGCCGGCCTGGACCGGCTGGCAGATCGAGTCGGGCCCACCGCGACCCAAGCTCGTGCTCGACGACTCGCCGGCGGTCTCGGTCGACGAGCCGACTCCGACGGGGCCGCGCCGCCGCCGCAGCCAGCCGCGGGTGCAACTGGCCGGCCGGATCTGGTTCGACTATTCCGGGATCCTGATCGCGGCCGACGATCCCGCCGGCGGCGCCGCCGACGCCGACCGCAAGATCTTCGTCCGCCGTGACCGGGCCGCCGAACGGGAGGCGCTCGCCGCGCTTCCGCGGCACGGCTTCACGCCGCCGCGGGGCGCGACCCTCGACGGCGAAGAGGTCGTCCATCACGTCGAGGTGGCCCGCAACCGGCTCGATGGCTCGGTGGCCCAGCTGGCCGCCGCGGGCTGGGCCGTCGAAGTGGCGGGCCGCCGCTACCGCCCCGCCGGCAGCGTGGCCTGGAACGTCACCAGCGGCATCGACTGGTTCGAGCTCTCGGCCGACATCGATTTCGGCGGCATCAGCGCCGACTTTCCGGCCCTGCTCGAGGCGCTGGCCGCCGGCCACCGCGCGGTGGAGCTCTCGGATGGTTCGCTCGGCATCCTGCCGGAGTCGTTCGCCGCCCAGTTCGCCCCCTTCGCGGCGCTGGCCCAGAGCCACGACGGCAAACTCCGCTACGGCCGCATCCAAGTGGCCCTGCTCGACGCGCTGCTGGCCGGCCAGCCGCGAACCCAGGTCGATGAGGCGTTCGAGCGGCTGCGGGAGCAACTCGCCGCCGGCGAGCGGCCCGAGGCCGAAGACGAGCCGGAGGGCTTTCAGGGCACGCTGCGTCACTACCAGCGGGAAGGTCTCGGCTGGCTCGTATTTCTCGAGGGGCTGGGGCTCGGCGGCTGCCTCGCCGACGACATGGGCCTGGGCAAGACGATCCAGGTGTTGGCCCTGCTGCTGCGGCGGAAGGCCGAGGTCACGGCCGCCGGCCTGCCCCACCGGCCGACCCTCGTGGTGGTGCCCAAGAGCCTCGTGTTCAACTGGATGGACGAGGCGCGGAAGTTCTCGCCGGAGCTGCGGGTGGTCAACCACACCGGCAACGCCCGCCTCGAGACCGCGGGCGACCTGAGTGAGCACGACATCGTGATCACCACCTACGGCACCCTCCGCCGCGACATCATCCGCCACCGCGAGACCGAGTTCGACTACGTCGTGCTCGACGAGGCCCAGTCGATCAAGAACGCGGCCAGCCAGGCGGCCAAGGCCTGCCGGCTGCTCAAGGCGCGGCACCGCCTGGCCCTCACCGGCACCCCCGTGGAGAACCACATCGGCGAGTTGTGGAGCATCTTCGAGTTCCTGAACCCCGGCCAGCTCGGCAGCGCGGCGCGGCTGCGGCGGTTCCTGGCCGACGGCCGGGGCAGCGCCGACCTCGTGGCCCGCGCCGTGCGGCCGTACCTGCTGCGGCGGACCAAGGCGGAGGTGCTCTCCGACCTGCCCGAGAAGACCGAGCAGACGCTGTTCGTGGAACTCGGCGAGGAGCAGCGGAAGGCCTACGACGAGCTGCGGCATCACTTCCGCGCCGAGCTCTCCGGCCGGATCGGGCGGCTGGGGATCGGCCGGTCGCGGATCGCGGTGCTCGAGGCGCTGCTGCGGCTGCGGCAGACGGCCTGCCACCCGGGCCTGGTCGATCCCGCGCGCATCGACGACCCCTCCGCCAAGCTCGACGCGCTGCTCGAGCAACTCGACGAGGTGATCGACGAGGGGCACAAGGTGCTCGTGTTCAGCCAGTTCACCAGCTTCCTGGCGATCCTGCGCCGCAAGCTCGACGCCCGGCCTTTGCCCTACGAATACCTCGACGGCCGGACGACCGACCGCCAGGCCCGCGTGGCCCGCTTCCAGGAGGATCCCGACTGCCGGCTGTTCCTCGTGAGCCTCAAGGCGGGAGGGCAGGGGCTCAACCTCACCGCCGCCGACTACATCTACATCCTCGACCCCTGGTGGAACCCCGCCGTCGAGGCCCAGGCCGTGGACCGCGCCCACCGGATCGGCCAGCTCCGCCGCGTGTTCGCCTACCGACTGATCGCCCGCGACACGGTGGAGGAAAAGATCCTCGCGCTCCAGGACAAAAAGCGGGAACTGGCCGAGTCGATCGTCCGGGCCGACGCCGGCGTGATCGGGAATCTCACGCCGGAAGACGTCGAACTGCTGCTCTCCTGACGCGGCCTGAGCCGCGGCCCCGGCATTCACGCAATTCTCATTTTCGCCGGGTGGCAACCGGCGGGCATACTTTGCCTGCCCCGCCCGAACCCCGCCGCCAGATCGCCATGACCACTGGAACCTTCGCCCCGCAGGAATCCGTCGTGAAGCAAGCCTCGTCGAAGCCCCGGCCCGGCCAGGCGGCCCCTCCGGCCCCGCGGATCCTCGTCGTCGACGACGAGGAGGATCTGCTCGAGCTCGTGCGCTACAACCTCACGAAGGAGGGCTATGACGTCGCCTGCGTGGTCAGCGGCGAGGAGGCCCTCAAGGCGGCCCGCAAGCTCCCGCCCGACCTGATCGTGCTCGACCTGATGCTGCCGGCGGTGGACGGTCTCGAGGTCTGCCGGCGGCTCAAGGCCGACGCCCGGACCCGCGAGGTCCCGATCATCATGCTCACCGCCAAGGGGGAGGAGAGCGACATGATCGCCGGGCTCGAGCGGGGCGCCGACGACTACATCGCCAAGCCGTTCAGCCCGCGGGTCCTCGGAGCCCGGATCAAGGCTCTGCTGCGGCGGCACGACGCCCGCCGCCAGGCCGACGCGGAGGTCACGATCGACGTCCACGAGCTCTCGATCCACCCCGGCCGCCACGAGGCGACCCTCGCGGGCAGCCCGCTGGATCTCACCTACACCGAGTTCGCCCTGCTCCAGTTTCTGGCGAAACGGCCGGGCTGGGCCTACACCCGGACGCAGATCGTCGACGCGGTCAAGGGGGAGGATTATCCTGTGACCGAGCGGTCGGTCGACGTGCAGGTCGCCGGCCTCCGCAAGAAGCTCGGCACCTTCGGCTCCTACATCGAGACCGTGCGCGGCGTGGGATATCGGTTCCGGGCGTGACGCACGTCCCGCCGTACGCCGCCTCCATGCCCCGAACCCGGCTCGTCTGGCACCTGTTCGTGGTCTGGTGCCTGCTCGTGGCCGCCGTGCTGGCCGGCTCCTTCTGGCTGGGCAGCGTCCAGATCGGCACGCTGGCCACCGAGGCGGAGCGGCAGCGGCTCGAGGAACTCGGCCGGCGGCTGGCCGCGGCGCTCGCCGCGGACGCTCAGGACGACGCCACCCGCGACGAGCGGCTCCGCCAGTTCGCGGCCACCACCGGGCTCGAGGTGGAACTGCTCGGTCCGACCGGCGCGCCGCTCGCCGCCGCGCCGGCCCGGCCGCAGAGCCCGAACCGCACCGGCCCGCTGCCCCGGCCGACGACGTCCGGCCGGGCCGCCAGCGGCAGCCGCTACGACGTCGGCACCGGCAGCCGCATCCTCGCGGTCGTGGTGCCGCATGGCCCGCCGGGATCACCGAGCTTCGTCGTGCGGCTGACCACCGACACGAGCGTCTCCGACGCGGCCGTGGGCCGTTCGGTCAAGCGCCTGGCCGCCGGGTCGCTCGCCTGCGGCGGCCTGGCGATCGGGCTGGCCTGGCTTCTGGCCCGGCGGGCCGCGCAGCCGGTCGAGGCGCTGTGCGACGCGGCCACCCGGCTCGCCGCCGGCGACGTCGACGCCCCCCTCCCGTCGACGGAGCTCGCCGAGGTGGCGGGGCTGTCGGCGGCCCTCGGCCGCCTGCGGGAGCAGCTCGTGGAACGGGGGCTCACGATCGGCCGGCAGGGCACGCAGCAGGAGGCGGTGCTCGGCAGCATGATCGAAGGCGTGCTGGCCATCGACGCGCGACAGCGGATCGTGGGCATGAACCGGGCCGCGGCCGACCTGCTGGCCGTCGATCTCGAAGGCGTGCTCCGCCGGCCGCTGCAGGAGGTGATCCGCAACCCCGACCTCCGCCGGTTCGCCCTCCTGGCGATCGACTGCCGCGAGCCGGTCGAGGACGACCTCGTCCTGCGGGCCGCCCGCGACCGCACGATCCGGCTGCGGGGCACGGCCCTGCGGGACGTGTCGGGCGAGGGCGGCGCGGTGATCGTGCTCAACGACGTGACCGACATCGAGCGGCTCGAGAACGTCCGTCGCGACTTCGTGGCCAACGTCTCCCACGAGCTCAAGACGCCGGTCGCCTCGATCAAGGGCTTCGTGGAGACGCTGCTCGACGGCGCCCTCGACGACCCGGCCGACAGCCGGCGGTTTCTGGAGATCGTGGGGCGGCAGGCCGACCGCCTGGCCTCGATCATCGAGGACCTGCTGGCCCTGTCGCGGATCGAGCAGAGCGAGGGATCGGGCAACCTGCCGCTCGAGCCGACGCCGATCGCCGACGTGTTCGCGGCCGTGACGGCCGACTGCTGGCCGCGCGCCGCCGACCGGTCGATCCGCCTGGATGCGGCCTGCCCGGAGTCGCTCGTCGCCGAGGTCAACCCGCCGCTCTTGGAGCAGGCGATCATCAACCTGGTCGACAACGCGATCAAGTACAGCGATCCGGGTCGCGATGTGCGGATCACCGCCGGGCTGGAGGGCAACGAGCTCGTGATCCGCGTGGTCGACGAGGGAACCGGCATCGAAGCCGAACACCTGCCGCGGCTGTTCGAGCGTTTCTACCGGGTCGACAAGGCCCGCAGCCGCAAGCTCGGCGGCACGGGCTTGGGTCTCTCGATCGTCAAGCACATCGTGCAGGCCCACGGTGGGACGATCACCGTCGAGAGCACGCCGGGCGTGGGCAGCACCTTCACCGTCCGGATGCCGGCGGTCCGGTGAGGCTGGAGGGCCTGGCGCGCGGGCTCAGGGTCGGTCATGCCGTCTCGCCGGACGCTCGCTACCGGCATCCTGCCGTCCGCTCGCTCGGAGGAAACCTCGCTGCGCAATCCTGCTGCGCTCGGTTTCCTACGCCGGCTCCACTGGCATGATCGACCCTTCGCAGGCCTCCTAGTCACTTCGGAGCTCGTCGATCCGGGCGAGAAGCATGCTGGCGAGGGTCGCGGGTGAAGGCGGCGGGCTCGGGATGGTCACGCACGCGGCTCGGACCCGCGGGTGGCGGGGGTGGCACTCGGCGTCGAGCGACCGCATGAGCGCGGGGATCGCGGCCTGGCTCGTGGCGGAGGCGAGTTCGTCGGGCCGGAGCTCGCCGCCGTCGCCGAGCGCCACGATCACGCCGCCCGCTTCCTGGCGGAGCATCACCGCGGCGGCCTCCTGGGCCACCACGAACGTGCCGATCACGTTGACCTCGTAGTGGCCCGCCAGGTCGGCCGCCGTGAGTTCCTCGAACCGGCCCGGCTGCC
>JBILOA010000104.1:0-6283 GCA_044374735.1 Pirellulales bacterium
CAGCACGTTCCTGGCCCTGCGGCCGGACCTCCGCTCTCGGGGCCTCGACCTCGAGCGGCATCTCCGGGCGAACCGGCGGCCGTGGTGGCGGCGGCTTCTGCGTCGCCGTCGGGCCGCCTGATCCGGCTGGTGTTTTCAGGCGTCCCGGCGGAGCCAGATGCTGCCGCCCACGTTTCGCAGGATCGTCGGCGCGTGCCGCTCGAACCAGCCGCGGTCGCGATGGACCAGACAGTTGGCGAACAACAGGATCGAGAAACAGCGGTTGTATTGCAGGAACGCTCGCAGCGCGTAGGTTTCGTTCCAGGCCCGACCCTCGTCGAGCCACGTCGAGGGATACTCGAACGGCCAGAAGATGTCGTGGACGTGGATCACGACGCCGGGCGCGAGGGCCGGCAGCACCTCGAACAGCAGGCGGACGACGTCGCTGCCGGCCTTGACCACGTGGGTCGAGTCGATGAACAGGATGTCGTTGGCCGCCAGGCCGCGGAACAGGTCGAGATCCGCCTCCTGCACGATCTGCTGGCGGATCGCCCAGGTGGGGTCACCCGGTCGCATCAGGCTCTTGAGCAGGTCGGGATAGGGCTCGAGAAACGTGAACTCGACGCTCCGGCCGAGGTGGAACTCGTCGACGTCGAGCATCAAGGCCGAGCTGTGCCCGGAGCCCACCTCCACGATCCGCCGCGGCCGAAAGTGCCGCATCAGGGCCTGCAGCATGACCGCGTCGCCGGGCCCGAAGGAGGGATTCGTGAAGCCATACCGCCGCCCGCCGGCCGGCGCGTCGGCCATGCCACCCGACTCGAGCAGCGGCCGGAGTTCCTCCAGGAGCGCCCACTGCCGCTCGATGCCCAGGTCGATGCCCGGCAGATCCGTCGGCCCGGCCCTGAAGTTCGCGATGGCTCGCTGTCGATCGTCGGCCGACGGGATCGCCGAGTAGTAGTGGCCCGGCGGCACGAACTCGGCCGACGCCGCGGCTGTCGCGGCGGGCGGCGGATTCCCCTGCCGTTGCCGATACTCCGGGCTCTCGAGGAAGTCGAGCATCAGCTGTTGCCGCGTCAGGGCCCGGTCGCTCAAGGCGACGACGTAGTGATGCAGGCCGCGGACATCGGGCTCCCGGCCCAGGATCCGCTGGTAGCAGAAGGTGACGAACTCGCGGTCGTTCATGGCGCGGCCGGCTCCGGGGTGGAAGGACGCGAGCAATACAAGGGGAACCGGGTGCGACGCAGCAGGGTGACGCAGGCGGCGATTTTCTGCCGGACTTCGGGGACGTCGACGAAGTACAGCGCCGCGGCATGCCGGGCGGCGACATCCTCGGGCGGCAGGTCGCCCCGCAGGTCGCTGGCGATCACGGCCCACGATTCGTCGGCGCTGCTCCAGTTGCGCACGGCCTGCCGCGCATGGACGGCGAACACGACGAGGGTCGTCAGGCAGAGGACGGCCTGAACGCCGCGGGCGATGGCCGTCTGCGGCAGCGCCGCCCAGACGAGGCCGAGGGCGAGGGGAACCCCGAGCGCGAGCGTCGCGTAATGGCCGTAGAGCGGGGTGAAGTCGCGGGTGCCGCGGCCGTAGCCGATCGCCACCGCGACGAGGGCGAGCGCCGCGAGGTAGCCGAGCAGGATGATCCCCGCGCGGCGGTCGGTGCCGGGAGAGGCCTTCCCCAAGAGCGGCTTCGCGGCGGCGACGAGCGTACCGCCGATCGCCAGGCAGGTGACGACCAGCCAGGGGAGGCGCATCCGCGCGACCGGGCTGCCCGGATAGGAGGCGAGGGTGTCGAGGCTCGCGACGAGGGCGCGCCACGGGCCCGCGTAGCCTTCGGAGGGGCCCAGCCGCAGCGTGGCCACGTAGGCGATCGCCACCGCCAGCGTCAGGCCCGCCCCGGCCGCGGCGATGCCACGCGTGAAGGGTGGCGAGCCGCCGGCCACCCGCGCGGGCCAGACCGCTTCGGCCACCAGGAGCGCGGCGGCCGCGGCCGCCAACACGAGCCCCGCCGAGCCGGTCAACGGCATCAGGCAGGCGAGCGTCCCCAGTGCTGCGGCACGCCAGGCGGCCGTGCGTGGTGCCGCCACCGCCGCGGCGACGAACAGACACCCGAGCACCGTGGTGAGCACGAACGGGGTTTGGAACGCCCACACGAGCGCCCCCTGCCCAAGGTGCAGCAGCACGGCGGGAAACGCCGCGTCGGTCCAGGCTGAGTGCCCGCGGAGGCGGCGGGCCGCCAGGATCATCGCCGCCGCGGTGGCCGAGAGGATCAGGGCGTTGACCACCACCGTCCAGCGATAGTCGGCTCCCGAGAGCCGCCCGAGGCCCACGAACAGGAGTTTGACCAGCGGGATGCGGTGCTCGTTGTGCTGCTCCCAGAGCCAGCCCGCCGTGACGGGGCGGTCGCCGGTCAGGTAGGGCACGAGGTCGAAATCGTCGCTCCAGGGCAGCCAGCGGCCATACACCGCGGTCGCCACGAGCGCGAGCAGGGTCATGGCCGCCCAGGTGGTCCAGACGAGCCGCTCCGACCAGGTGGTGTCGGGCCGCGGCAGGCCGGCGGCCTCGCCGCCGTCAGCCGAGCTGTCGGGCATAGTCCACCCACGGATGCTTGAACACGACTCCACCGTTGACCTCGAACATCTGCGGCGTGCCGGACGCATCATGCAGCACATAGTCGTCGGGCATCTGCGAGGCGCCGGAGTAGTGCGTCACGAGACTCTTTCGCGTCCGCGACTGGTCGATGATCGGGCTGCCCTCGTGCACGAGCGCCGCGTGCCAGATCAGCACGTCTCCCCGCTTCGGCAGGAACACCTTCCGGGGATGGCGGCCGCGCTCGATCTCGCCCACCAGCCATTGGCCGAACTCCGTGGCCGACATCAGGTTGGTGCCGTCGGTCATGATCACCTCGCCGTCGCCGAAATCGTAGAACCCGAACGACACCACGTTGTGGGTGCCGGGATAGTAGGCGAGCGGCCCGGCGTCGGGGTGCACGTCTTCCAGTGGAATCCAGCTGGCGGCCAGGTAGGCGATGTTCTTCTGGTTGTAGACGAAGGCGAAGTCGGCATGGGCCGGCTGCTGGCTGCCCTTGTTGAAGGTCAGCGTCTGCATCGTGCAGGGCGTCTCTTGGAAGACGTGCCTGAGGAACCGGACGAGCACCGGCGCCAGCCCCAGCCGGCGGGCGGCCGGGGAGACAAAGTGAATGTTGTTGAACCGGAGGTTGTGGCAGGTGCGAAGCTCTTCCGAGGTGCACTCCTCGGTGTGCTTCGAATGCTTCCCGACCTTGACCTCCTGGCGGCAGCAGGCAGGGTCGTCGAGCAGCGCCTCGAGCTCGCGATCGAAGGCGTCGAGGGCGGCGGTGGCGATGGCCCCCGGAAAGATCACCACCCCGTCCCGCTTCCAGTCGGTGAGCGCCTGCCGCAGGTCAAACAGATCCTCGTGGTGCGTGCGGCAGTAGGCGTCGATGTCGGCGTCGGCGCGGTCGATCCAGGGCAGGCGGGCGAGGTAGTCCTGCTTGGTCACGGAACGGGTCATGGCGGGGCCGGGCTCCTCGGGCGGGTGGTCAGTGGGCGGCGACGCGGTGCGGGGCGACCCGCAGGACGCGGTCGGCCGCGGCGGTCCGCCGCTCGACCACGATCACGTCGAGATACGCCGCCACCATTCCGAGCGCCGGAATCTCGACCATGATCCGCCGGGCCTCGTCGCCGGTGCAAGCGCGGATTTGGTCGACGATGTCGTAGCCCCATTCCCAGGTGACCAGCGACCCGTCGGCCGACATCGGGTTGCCGTGAAACTCGGGGGGTTCGAGGTGCCGGACGCCGTCCGCCGCCCGCTCGGCCCGCCGGCGGGAGGCCGCCTCGGCCCGCACCAGCGGCGTGGTCAAGAGGTGGGCCCCTCCGGGCCGCAGCGTCCGCTGCACCTCGCGGAAGGCGGCGTCCGTGTCGAAGATGTGCTCGAACACGTCCTGCGTGATCACCACGTCGAACGAGCCCGACTCGAACGTCTGTCGCTCGAGGTCTTCCGACCGCCAGCGGCCGCCCGGTTCGAGGCTGCCGCAGGGGGTCGCGGGGTCGTACTGCGAGGGCACGTAGCCGGGGCACTCCCGGGCGAGCTTCGCGCTCAGGCCCCGCATCTCCGGCGACGACTCGTGGATCCGCAGCCGCCGCCAGTCGGGAAACCGGGTCTGGAGCGCGACCATCAGCGCCCGCTCCCGTGGCAGCGAGTGGCACCGCTCGCAGAGGTAGTGGTCGCGGAGCCACCTCTCGGTGGCCGAGAAGGTCGTGGCCTGTTCGCAGATCGGGCACCAGCCGGCGTGCCGTAGCACATAGCCAGGGGGTGCCGCCGCAACGACCGCCGGCGCCGCCGCCTCGGGGGCCTGCTCCGCGGGCCGCACGCCGTCGATCACCAGCCGCACGAGATCCAAGAGATCGCGCCGCTGCCGCGCCACGATCACCGCGTGCCGGCTCACGATCTGTTCACGGGCGGGAGGATCGTGCCAGGCTTGGAGGATCGCCCCCGCGATCGAGTCGACGTCACGCGGGTCGCAACTCACCGCCGCGTCGCCGCAGACCTCGGGGATCGCGGCCACGGCGGCCACGACGGCGGGCGTGCCGTAGCGCATCGCCTCGACGGGTGGATAGCCGAAGCCCTCGTTGAACGATGCGTAGACGAGCATCCGTGCCCGCTCGAACAGATATTCGAGCTGGCCCGGCGGCACCTCGGGCACCGCCGTGAACCGTTCGGGATGCGCGAGCCCGTCCAGGCCCAGGTCGTCGAGCGACGAGATCCCCACGAACACCACCCGGAGATCCGCCAGGCCGAACGGGTCGCCGGCGGCCGCGAACAACCGGTCGAAGGCGACGGCCACCGACGGCGCGTTCTTCTCCGGCCGGGCCGCGTGGAGCACCAGGGCGAAGGGGCGGCCGTCGTCGCCGATCCCGTGGCCGCGGTACGCGGTTGGTTCGGGCCGATCCTTCTCGGCCGAGCAGAGCACCGCGAACCGTCCGGGCGGCGGGGCGAACTCCGCCTCGATCACCCCCCGGCAATACCGCGACACCGTCACGAGCGCGTCGACGTGGGGATCGTGGCAGATGGCGGCGTACATCGCCGCGAGCGCGGCGGGCTCGGGGGCGGAAGTGGCCAGGAACGAGCCCGGGCCCGCCGCCTGAGGCCGCCAGCCGGCCCGCACGAGCGCCGCGGTGATCGCCTCGCGGTCGCGGATCAGCTGGAGATCGCGGATGTCGTGCAGTGTGCCGACGACCCGCGTCCGGCCGCCGGTGAACGGCAGCCGCGTGCCGGCCCGCCGCATGTACTCGTAGCCCGTGTAGACGACGATCGCCGGACAAAAGAAGGCGTCGAAGCGGCCCGCGTTCACGAGCGCGACGATCTCGGCGTAGGAGCGGACCGCGATCACCCGGATTCCCAGCCGGCGGCACTCGGCGAGCACCCAGGGGTCGATGTGGAGCGCCGGGTCGAGGGCGGCCCAGATGGTGACGTCGCTGCGGGCCGCCGCGGCCCCGGCCAGCCCACGGAACACCGCCTTGCCGTATTCGCCGCCGCCGTGATAGCCGGGCTGACAGAAGAACAGGTCCACGAGCACGTGCCGCCGCGGCCCGGCCACGAGCGTCACGAGTGATTCGCTCCGGCAGTCGAGCGGCTCGCCGCGGCAGGCGGCCGCGAAGTTGTCGAGCTCACCGGCGGCGAGCCCCGCGGCAAGCGCGGCGTTCTCGTAGCCGAGCCGCATCTTCGTGGCGCTCGGCAGGCTGCCGGTGGAGACGCCTTCCTCGTGAAGGATGCGGATCTCGGGCGCGTAGGCCATGAAGTGGCCGGCGAGCAGCGTGTCGACGGCGAACAGGAACTCCTCGCCATACAGCTTCGTCCGCTCGTCGAACAGGGTCGGCATGCCCCGGACGAAGACCGGCGAGAGGACGATCGCCGCGCCCTGCAGGACCGGATTGGGGACGAACGCCGCCTCGGGTGACCGCCGGCCGAGCCGCCGGAACCGCGGCTGGCCCGTCCGCTCGAAGTCGGCCCGATCCTCGTGATACATCGCCTCGAGCCGGCGCCACTCGCCCGGCCCGTAGACGGTGTCGTTCCAGGGATTTTCTCGCCGGCCGTCGGGCGTGACGATGTCGGGGCCGAGCACCGAGCAGGCCGTCTCACGAAACAGCCGCTCGCAGCGGAGGATGAAGTCGGCCTGCTCGATCCGCGTGTCGTTGTTGATCACGGCGATGAACGCGGCGCCGAGCCGGTCGCGGGCGTGCGCGTAGCCGACGTTGTTGCCGCCGGCGAAGCCGAGGTTCGCGCCGGT
>JBILOA010000105.1:0-6265 GCA_044374735.1 Pirellulales bacterium
TGTTCGCCACGCTCAACGCCGGCATCCCGGGTCGCGTGACCTACGAGATGCAGCAGGACGATCTGATCTACAACCTCGGCAAGGTGACGGGGCGGGGGATGTCGGTGGGCGACAGCCCGAGCATCGTCGTCCGCGTCTACATGCCGCCGTTCGAGCAGTGGGAGAACCGCAGCGGCCCGAGCTTCGGCTTCCGCGCCGGCTGCTTCACGCACGCGATCATCACCGGCGACGACCACCCCGACCGGGGCCTGTACGGCCTGCAGGAGTATTGGCCGGGCATGTTCGTCTGCTTCGAGAGCAGCCACGACGGCAAGTTTCCGGAGGACGGCGCCTTCATCCGGGTCCGCAGCGGCCGCAACGGCGGCGAGATCCGCGGACCGAAGATCGAGCAACTCGGCTGGTGGACGCTCGGGATGTCGTTCACGCCCGACGGTGTGATCCACTACTTCGCCAGCCCCGGCGTCGACAACCTCACGCCCGAGGACCACATCACCTCGCAGTATGCCTACGCCTACCGCACGGAATGGGTGAAGACGTTCTTCTTCAACGTCTGCACCCACGACGACGGCAAGACCTGGAGCACGCCCTGGGTGATCGACGACCCGCAGGTGTTCTTCGTCAAGCCACAGCAACTGGCCGAGCAGCCGACCACGACCCGCTGACGGGAGCGCCGGACGCGCTACCGTGCGGTCCGGGCGTAGCCGCAGGCGGGCGGGAGCAGCCCCTCGAGGCCCTCCCCTTCGCACCGCAGCACGAGCCCGTCGGCGCCTTCGGCCGTGAGCGTGCAGGTGGCGGTGCGGCCGGCGTCGCGGCCGTGCCCCTCGAGCTTCACGGTCCACCCGTCGGCCTCGCGGCTCCACGTGCCCTCGGCGAACCGGCCGTCGGCGGAGAATAGCCAGGAGCGGATCGTCTCGCGCTCCGGATCCCAGCCGATGATCTCGGTCAGTTCCCGCCGGCCGCCCGCGGCGGCGGGCAGCAGGCCCGGGATGCCCGAGTCGCCCGCGGCCGGGCGGCCCGCAGGATGTTCATCCGGCGTGCTGACATGGGTTCGCACCAGGAACCCGCGGTCCGCCGACCAGGCGGCCTGGCTGCTGGCGATCACTCCGTCGCCGACGTCCTCCCAGGAGCCGACGAGCCAGGCGAGCTGGTCGAGCGGACGGGCCGGCTTCGGCTCCACGGCCGCGGCCGTCTCCCGCACGCTGGCCAGCCGCCAGTGATCGTCTTCACGGATCACGACCGCCGAGAAGCGGCTCCCGGCGACGTCGCCATCGGAGTAGGAGACCCGCGAGATGCCGTCGACCACCGCCACGTCGTCGCGGAGGGGGCGGATCGCATCGACGTCGATGTCGATTGCCGCCTCGGCGTCGAGTTCGAACAGCGACGCGAACACCTCGCGCACCGCCTCCCGGCCCCGGGTGACCTCGCCGGTGTCGAGGTTCACGTTTTCGGCGGCCGCCGCCCAGTGCGCCGCCGCGGCGGCGGCGTCGTGGCGGTTGAAGGCGCGGAGGTAGCCGGCGAGCATGTCACGGATCTCGGCCACGCGGGGCGAGACCGGCTCGGCCGGTCGGGCCGCGGCTGGGAGGGCGACCGGTTCGGACGCCGCCACCGGCTGCACGGCCGCCGGCAGGGCGACCGACTCGATCTTCGAAGCCATGGTCGCCGGCTCGAGGGAGGCGTGGACCCTGGCCGTGACGTCCGCGACGCGGAACGGCTTCGGCCGCGCGATCACGTCGGGCACCCCGCTCACGCGGCGATGTGGCTCGGCCGTGGTCGTTGCCAGGAGTTGCGGCTCGACGGATCGCGCCCCGAGCCGTGCCGGCGGGGCCGTGACGGGAGCGCCACATCCTGCTGCGGCCAGGGCCGTGGCGATGAGCAGCAGGCCGGCGAACCGGCGCACACGACCGGCAGAACGGCGCACCAGCGGGGCGAGATTCGGCACGATGCAGACCCTCCGTGAGCGTGACGATCGCAACCGGCCCACCGGGACCGGCTGACAGCGGGCCTGATCCTACCTGCTGCCCTCGCGAGCGCACAGTCCGCGGCTCACTCCTTGCCGACGGTCACTCCGGGAAAGTCGTCGGTGCGGAAGGGCGTCAGGGGCAGACCGGCGCCGGAATACATGTTGCAGTCCGGATTGTCCGCCCAGGCGTAACGAACTGCCACCGGCTCGGTGACGCCGTCGGCCCAGACCTCGATCGCGCCATCCTTGCGGATGGCCGCCCGGGCCGGCACGAACTTTCGGTCGGCTCCTGCGATCGTGAAGCCCCGCGGCTCGGCCACGTCGAACGGCCGCCAACCGCCGGCGACGTCCTGGAATGACAGCACCGCCTTCGACCCTTCCGGCTTCATGCCCGAGTACCGCGGGCTCTTGCAGGCGATCCCGGGAAGCTTGTAGGTCTCCGCCAGGGCCCAGCGGGCCAGTCGCGTGGCGACGTCCTGCTTGTTCTTGGGGTGGATGTCCTTGCCCTCACCGATGTCGATGATCACGGCTTGGCCGGTGTTGGGGAGGGCGTCGAGCGTCATCGTCTGGGCCTCGCGGAGTTCCGCCCAGGCGCTGTCACCCGGCTCCGGCTTTTCGGCCATGTAGTCGGCCAGCTGCACCCAATAGAAGGGGAAGTCTTTGTTGTCGGCGAGGTTCCACTCGTCGCGCCAGGATTGGATCATGAAGGGGAACAGCGTCCGGTATTGCTCGGCCCGACCCGCGTTCGACTCCCCCTGGTACCAGATCACACCGCGGATGCCGTAGCCGATCGACGGCGTGAGCACGCCCGCGTGGATGTTGCCGGGCCGCTGGTTGCCCTTCATCTGGCCGTCGTTGGGTTTTTCCGCCTCGAGCTTCGTCCAGCGGTCGTGGATCGCCTTGAGCGTCGGATGCGCGGCGATCTTCTCCCGCTTCACCCAGGCGTCGGCGGCGCTGCCGCCCCAGGCGTTGTCGATCAGGCCCACGGGCACGCCGAGCGTCTGGTGGAGCTGCCGACCGAAGAAGTAGCCGACGGCCGAGAAGTCGCCGATCGTCTGCGGCGAGCAGACCTGCCAGGCGCCGTTGAAGTTGCCCTGCGGCTCCTGCGTGCCCACTTGCGGCACGGAGATCAGCCGGATCTGTGGAAAGTTAGCCGCGGCCTTCTCGATGTCGGGGTCGTTCGACTGGTTGACCGACCACTGCATGTTGGATTGACCGGAGCAGATCCAGACCTCGCCGACGAGCACGTCCTTGAACGTGATCTCGTTCGAGCCCTTGACGGTGAGCGTGTGCGGCCCGCCGTATTCGGCGATCGGCTCGAGCATCACTTCCCAGCGGCCGTCATCGCCGGCGGCGGTGGCCCGTGACTGCCCGCCGATCGAGACGGTGACCTTCTCACCCGGGGCGGCCCGGCCCCAGACGCGGTTGGCGATGCCCTGCTGGAGCACCATGTGGTCGCCGAACATGTTGTTGAGGGAGACCTCACCGCGGGCGTCGAGGCCGTGGGCGGCGGCGAGCAGGACGAGCCAGGCGACGATGGACGATGGGCGAGCCATGAGTGCGGAACTCCTCGAGAAACACCCCCGGCCGCGGAACGCGGCGGAATCGGATGCTCGGGAGCATACCGGCGCGGCTGGCGGCGCGAAACAGGGCCGCCGCCCGCCTCGTCAGGTGCGGCCCAGGATGTAGTCGCGCACCTGCACCAGCTCGGTCGCGCAGGCCGCGAAGCGATGGGCGTTCACGTCGCCGATCGACACGAGCCCCACCAGGCGGTTCCCCGCATCGACCACCGGCACGTGCCGCACCCGTCGCGACCGCATCACGTCGGCCACCTCCTCCACGGCATCCCCCGGCGAGCAGCAGATGACGTCGCGGGTCATCACCTCGCCCACGCTCGTGGCGTCGGGCGAGCGACCCTCGGCGACCACCCGTCGCAGCACGTCCCGCTCGGTGAAGATGCCCTCGAGCCGGTCGCCCGCGATGACCAGCAGCGACCCGATGGCGTGGTCGTTCATCAGCCAGGTCGCCTGCCGCACCGAGGCGGCGGCGGACGTGCCGATGACCCGCCGCGGCTTGGCGGCCAGCAGATCTTCGATAGTGTCCATGATGGTGGCCCTCCCGGCGCGACGAGCCTTGCCCGCAACCGCTTGCCGCCCTTCAAGGAACTCTAACGTGGCCACCCCTGCTCCGGCCCGCACCCGGCCTCATAGGCCGGAAAACCGCGAAAAGGGGCTCGGGACAGGCTGCCTGGGACCGCCAATCTTGGTCACGCGCGGCCCACGCGGGAGCTGCCAAAAACCCCCCACCGGGGCAATTTATCTGCCACCGCCTGATTTCCGCCGGCCGGCCACTTGCAAGCCGATTTAGTCGACGTAACCTATCCATCTTAACAGGCGGTCGAATCGTTCGGCCGTCGCAAGAGATCGGGTCTCTTCGACCGGCCGAGGTTCGGGCGCGTTCGAGAACAACCTGCTCGATTTTCGTGGTTCCTGGTTCTTTTTTTCTTTCTGGAGGTTCGCGTGATTCGCAAAGTTCTTTCTTGCGTCATGCCGGCCGTCGCCGTCCTCGCCCTGTGCACCAGCACGTGGGCGGGCGATTGCGGTGGTTGCGCTGGCGGCTGCGAGGGTGGCTGTGAGGGCGCCGTCAGCAGCAGCGATTGTGGTGGGGCTGGTTCCGCCTGCGGCGGCACCAAGACCGTCTACCAGAAGCAGATGGTTACCGAGATGAAGACGGTCAACGTGACCGAGTACACGACCGAGACCCGCGAGCGGACCTACACGGTCAACAAGCGGGTTCCGCGGACCGAGACCAAGACTCGGACCGTCACGGTCATGGTTCCCGAGACGCGCACGAAGACCGTGAACTACACGGTCAACAAGAACGTCACGGAGACCAAGACGGCCGAGTACACGGTCCAGGTCCCCTACACGGAGGAGGTCGAGCAGACCTACACCGTGATGACTCCGGTCACCGAGACCAAGACGGCGACCTACACCGTCATGGTGCCGGTCAAGGAGGAGAAGACCTCCACCTACACCGTCAAGGTCCCCTACACGGAGGAGGTCGAGCAGACCTACACCGTGATGACCCCGGTCAGCGAGACCAAGACGGCGACCTACACCGTCATGGTGCCGGTCAAGGAGGAGAAGACCTCCACCTACACCGTGAAGGTCCCGTACACCGAGCAGGTCGAGCAGACCTACACGGTGAACGTTCCCTACACCGAGGAGATGACCGGCAGCCGGACCGTGCAGAAGCGCGTCCCGGTCCAGTCGACGAAGACGGTGCAGGTCCGCGGCGGCCACTGGGCCACCGAGATGGTCGAAGTCGCCGGCGGCGTTGACGCCTGCGGATGCCCCTGCCCGCCGAAGCAGTGCTGCAAGCGGGTTTGGGTGCCGACGTGTGAGACGAAGGAAGTCCCCGTGACCACCTACCAGTGCGTCACCGAGGAAGTTCCCTACTCCTACACGGTCTCGAAGTGCCGGACCGAGCAGCGGACCCGGACCGTGAGCGTCACGAAGCATCGTGACGAGGAGCGGACCCGCACCTACACCGTCACCAAGTGCGTGCCGGAGGAGCGGACCCGTGAGTACCAGGTCACCAAGATGGTGCCGGAGCAGAAGACCCGCAAGGTCTCTGTCACCAAGCACCGCGACGAGGAGCGGACCCGCACCTACCACGTCACCAAGTGCGTGGCCGAGGAGCGGACCCGTGAGTACCAGGTCACCAAGCACGTTCCGGAGCAGAAGACCCGGAAGGTGCAGGTCACCAAGCACAAGGCCGAGACTCGCACCCGCGAGTACACCGTGACCAAGTGCGTGCCCGAGACGATGACCAAGGAAGTTTCCTACACGGTCAACGTCCCGTCGCAGAAGGAAGAGTCCTACACGGTCACCGTGTATGACTGCGTGCCCGAGACCAAGACGTCGACCTACACGGTCCGCGTTCCGGTCACGGTGACGAAGGAAGTGCCCGTCACCAAGTGCGTCACGGTCGCCGTCGAGGTGCCCGCTGGCGACTGCGGTGGCGACGCCGGTGCGTGCGGCGGTGACGCCGGCGCCTGCGGCGACGCTGGCGCTTGCGGCGACTGCGGTGGCAAGAAGCGTGGCTGCCGTCGCTGCCGCTGATGCGGTGACGACTCCTTCTGTGTTGTGATCAAGCGGGGGCCAGGCGACCAGTCGCCTGGCCCCCGTGCCTTTTTTACGCCCGGCGGAGCGGCATTCGCCCTGGTCGCATGAGCGTGCTATCCTTCAATTCCTAGCCGCGGATCGACCTCGCCGTTGTGGCGGGTCCGCGCCGGTTCAC
>JBILOA010000106.1:0-6236 GCA_044374735.1 Pirellulales bacterium
CGATCGCATGCACGAGTCTCCAGGTCCCAGGAACGCCAACCCCATGACTCCGTCTTCCGCCACCCTCGACCCGAAACGCCAGACCGTCGGGCCGACCAACGCCCCGCTCGTCGCCGATCGCCTCCCCACGGACCCTGACTCCGCTCAGGCAGCGGCCGAACCAAACGACGCGGGTGGGGGCCGGTTCGCGCGGCTCGACTGGGCGACCACGATCTGGATCGGCGGCATCCACCTGGCAGCGCTCGCGGCGCCCTTCTATTTCACCTGGTCGGGCCTGGCGATCTGCCTGTTTCTCTACTGGGTGACCGGCGGCCTGGGTGTCTGCCTGGGGTATCACCGGCTGCTGACGCACGGCAGCTTCAAGACGAGCGGACCGGTGAAGTTCATCTTCGCATTGCTGGGTGGGATCTCGGGCGAGGGCTCGGCGCTCGTCTGGGTCTCGAACCACCGCAAGCACCACGCCTTCAGCGACCAGGAAGGCGACCCACATTCCCCGCGCGACGGCGGCTTCTGGGCCCACATGCTCTGGCTGTTCCCCTATCACTCCAGTGCCGACGTCGCCGCCCGCGTGGCCCGCTGGGCCCCGGACCTCGAGCGGGACCGCGGAATCCGCTTCCTCCACCAGACGTTCCTGCTGTGGCACTTCCTGATCGGGGCCGCCCTCCTGAGCGCGGGCTGGTCGCTGTATGGCCGCGACGTCGGCATCTCCTGGCTGCTCTGGGGCCTCGCCGTGCGGATGGTGATCGTGTTCCACATCACGTGGTTCGTGAACTCCGCGACCCACATCTGGGGCTACCGCAACTACGAGACCACCGACGACTCGACCAACCTCTGGTGGGTCGGCCTGCTGGCGTTCGGCGAAGGCTGGCACAACAACCATCACGCCCATCAGCGGATGGCGGCCCACGGCCACAAGTGGTGGGAACTCGACCCGACGTACTGGGTCATCCTCGGCCTCGAGCGGCTCGGACTGGCCTGGGACGTGGTGCACGCGCCCCGCAGTGGCGGCCACGGTCGCCACGCGGCCGCCGAAGGCCGGGGCGAACCCGCATCCGCGTGATTCCGCGGTTTTGCTGGAGGCCCAGTTGCATTTTTGGCCGCCCCCGGTAGACTTCGCCCATCCTCGATTCGAAGCAATCAATGCCGTCCGTTGTGGGCGGTGACACGTCTGATGTCGCTGACGAAAGAACACAAGCAAGAGCTGATCGGTGCCCATCGGCGCGGAACTGCCGATACCGGGTCAGCGGAGATCCAAATCGCCCTGCTGACGGGCCGGATCACGCAACTCACCGACCATTTCAAGAAGCACAGCAAGGACTTCGCCAGTCGGCGGGGCCTGTTGGCGATGGTAAGTCGCCGTCGCCGGCTGCTTGATTATCTCAAGCGGGTCGCCCCGCAGCGGTATCTCGACATCATCCAGAAACTCGAGATCCGCAAGTAGGATCCCGGCTGCCTCGTGCGGCGGATGGCGTTGATTGTGCGGACTTTCCCGAGTGCCTTCGGCACCGATGGGAAGGCTCGAAGCGAGGCCGGCCGAGGCATCGTTGCCTCGGTGCGAAACGCAACGACAGGCCCGCCGCCACCGCGCCCCGAAGGGCCGCCGGCCGCCGGGCCAGAAGAGAGGGATGAAACGAACTATGAAGCAGCGAGTGGAACGGAAGATCGGCGACCAGGTGCTCGCCATCGAGACGGGTTTTCTGGCGAAGCAGGCCGCGGGCAGCGTGCTCGTGACCTACGGTGAGACCGTGGTGCTCGTGGCCTGCGCGACCGGCGCGCCGCGGCCGGGCATCGACTTCTTTCCGCTGACCTGCGACTACCGCGAGCGGGTCGCGGCCGCAGGCAAGTTTCCCGGTGGCTTCCTCAAGCGGGAAGGCCGGCCCACGCTCAAGGAGACGCTCACCAGCCGGCTGATGGATCGTCCGATCAGGCCGCTCTTCCCGGCCGGCTTCTTCGATGAGGTCCAGATCCAGGCCAACGTGCTGGCCAGCGACCGGCAGAACGATCCGGACGTGCTGGCGATGAACGGCGCCTCGGCGGCGCTCTCGATCTCCGCCCTGCCCTTCATGGGCCCGCTGGGCAGCGTGCGGCTCGCCCAGATCGACGGCAAGTTCGTCCCCTTCCCCACGATCGACCAGCTCGAGGAGAGCGACCTCGATCTCGTGGTCTCCGGCAGCAAGTCGGCGATCCTGATGATCGAGGGCTTCGCCCGCGAGATGCCCGAAGACCGGATGCTCGAGGCGCTCGACGAGTGCCACCGGATCATCCGGATGCTCTGCGAGATGCAGGAGGAGCTCGTCGCCCGGGCCGGCAAGCCGAAGAAGCAGTACGTGCTGGCCGACTACTCGAGCCTGACCGACCGGATCACGCGGCAGTATTACGGCGAGTTGAAGTCGGCCTGTGCGATCGTCGGCAAGCAGGATCGCAACAACGCCGTCAAGGCCCTCAAGGATCGGGCCAAGGCCGAGGTCGCCCCGTCCGAGCCCGGCTTCGGTTTCAAGCCGGGTGATGCCGGCGGCGTGAGCGAGGCCGATTTCAGCCACGTCTGGCACGACCTGCAGGAAAAGGCGATCCGCGAGCTGATCCTCGAGGGGAAGCGGCCCGACGGCCGCGACTCGAAGACGCTGCGGGCGATCCACTGCGAGGTCGACGTTCTGCCGCGCGTCCACGGCTCGGCCCTGTTCCAGCGGGGCGAGACGCAGTCGCTCGTCACGATCACGCTCGGCACCGGCAAGGATGAACAGCGGGTCGACGGGCTGATCGACGAATATTCGAAGAAGTTCATGCTCGACTACTACTTCCCCTCCTACTCGGTGGGCGAGGTGCGGCCGATCCGCGGCCCCGGCCGGCGTGAGATGGGGCACGGCGCCCTGGCGGAGCGGAGCGTGAAGCCGGTGCTGCCCGATCCCGACGTGTTTCCCTACACGATCCGGGTGATCTCCGACATCCTCGAGTCGAACGGCTCGAGCTCGATGGCGAGCGTCTGCGGCGCCACCCTCGGCCTGATGGCCGCGGGCGTGCCGATCTCGCATCCCGTCGCGGGCATCTCGGTGGGCCTGGTCAAGGAGAACGAGGATCGCTGGACCCTGCTCACCGACATCATCGGTGACGAGGACCACTACGGCGACATGGATTTCAAGATCGCCGGCTCGCAGAACGGCATCACGGGGATCCAGCTCGACCTCAAGATCAACGGCATCTCGCGGGCGATCATCGAGGCCACGCTGCGGCAGTCCCGCGAGGCACGGCTCGAGATCCTCCGCACGATGCTCTCGGCGATCCGCCGGCCGCGTCCGGAGATTTCGGTCTGGGCGCCGCGGCTCCTGCGGACGCGGATCAACCCCGACAAGATCGGCCTCCTGATCGGCCCGGGTGGTAAGACCATTCGCGCGATCCAGGAAAACACCGGCGCGAGCATCGAGGTGGAAGACGACGGCACGGTGACCGTGGCCAGCCACGACGCCGAGGGCGCGATGGCGGCCATGGCCCAGGTCGAGGCGCTCACGGCCTCGATCCAGATCGGCCGGATCTACGAGGGCAAGGTGACGAGCATCAAGGACTTCGGCGCGTTCGTGGAACTGGTGCCGGGCAAGGACGGCCTGTGCCACGTCAGCGAGCTCTCCGACGACTTCGTGAAGAACGTCACCGACGTCTGCCGCGTCGGCGACGTGATGCGGGTCAAGGTGATCGCCGTCGACGACCAGGATCGCGTCAAGCTCAGCCGCAAGGCGGCGCTGCGGGAACTGGCCGAGGCGGCGGGCGGCGGGCAGCCGGCCCAGGCGGAGTGATCCGCCGGCCCCCGGGCCGGTGATGGTGGAGAGCGGGCCATGTTGGCCGACGACGACCGCGACTCGACGCGTGCGGAAACCTACGCCGAGTTTGCGGCGCTCGTCGGCGGCCTGGCCCACGAGATCCGCAACCCGCTCTCCACCATCCGGCTCAACATGGAGCTGCTCGCGGAAGACTTCGCCGAGACCGACGCCGAGTCGCCCACCAAGCAGCGCGACCGGCGGGCCCGGGCCAAGATCGAGCTCGTGCGGCAGGAATGCGACCGGCTGCAGAAACTGCTGGGCGACTTCCTCGACTTCGCCCGTCAGGAGTCGCTCTCGCCCGAGCCGGGCAACCTCAACGCCGAACTCGACCAACTGCTCGACTTCTTCGCGATCCGGGCCCAGGAGGCGGGGGTCGAGGTGGTCCGTTACCTCGATCCCGAGCTGCCGAGCGTCCGGCTCGACCGCGAGACGTTTCGGTCGGCCGTCCTCAACCTGCTGCTCAACGCCGTGCAGGCGATGGAGACGGGCGGGCAGCTCGTGATCCGCACCCGGCCGGCAGGCCTGGGCGTGCTCGTCGAGCTGATCGACACCGGCCCGGGCATGGACGCCGAGACGCTCGGCAAGGTATTCCGGGCCTTCTACACGACCAAGCAGGGCGGCTCCGGCCTGGGGCTGCCGACCGCCCGCAAGATCATCGAGGCCCACGGCGGCACGATCGACCTCGAGAGCACGCCGGGCCGCGGCACGAAGGTCACGATCTGGCTGCCGGCGCCTCCCCGCCTCCCGCCCCACGACCAGGGTGAGCCGCCGGGCCGCCCCTGAACCGGCTGCTGGACTCCCCGCGCCACCGCTGCGTACCATCCGACTCATGGCCGATTCCGCACCGCCGACCAAGCTCCCGCCCCCTCCGCCGCCGGCCACCGAGCCGGCCGGCCCGGTCCGCCTGCTCGTGGTCGACAACGACATCGTGCACGCCCGCACCATGGGCGAGGCCCTCGGCCGGCTGGGGCTCGACGTCACGGTGGTGGGCAGCGGCGGCGAAGGAGCCCGCCGGATCGGGCAGGAGACCTTCGACCTCGTCGTCACCGATCTGATGATGAACGACATCGGCGGCCTGGAGATTCTGGCCCGCGCCAAGCAGGCGTCTCCGGAAACCGAGGTGATCGTGGTCACCGGCCACGGCACGATCCCGTCGGCCGTGCTCGCGATGCAGCAGGGCGCGTTCACCTACCTCCAGAAACCGCTCGACCTCGGCCACCTGCGGGCCGCCGTCGAGAAGGCGTCGGAGGGCATCCGCCTCAAGCGTCAGAATCTGGAGCTGAATCGCCGGCTCGATGAAAAGTTCGGCTTCGAGGGGGTGATCGGCTCGAGCCCGCAGATGCTGGCGCTGATCGACCGGATGAAGCGGATCGCCCCCACCGACGCCACCGTCCTGATCCAGGGGGAGACGGGCACCGGCAAGGAACTCGTCGCGCAGGCCATCCACCAGAACAGCCCGCGCAAGCCGAAGCCGTTCGTGGCCCTCAACTGCGCCGCGCTCAGCGAGAACATCCTCGAGAGCGAACTGTTCGGGCACGTGAAGGGCGCCTTCACCGACGCCTCCAGCGACCGGATCGGGAAGTTCGAATACGCCCACGGCGGCACGCTGTTCCTCGACGAGGTCGGCGACATGCCGATGGCCACGCAGATCAAGCTGCTGCGGGTGCTGGAGTCGGGCGAGATCACGCGGGTCGGCTCCAATACGCCCGTGCGGGTCAACGTCCGGATCCTCTCCGCCACCAACCGCAACCTCGAGGAGGCGATCGCGTCCGGGGCCTTCCGCAGCGACCTGTACCACCGGCTCAAGGTGGTGACGGTCGGGATCCCGCCGCTCCGTGATCGCTCCGGCGACATCCCGCTCCTGATCGAGCACTTCGTCAAGCAGTTCGCGAAGCGACACGGGAAGCAGATCAAGGGGGTCTCGCTGGCGGCGCGGGTCAAGCTCGGCTCCTACCCCTGGCCCGGCAACGTGCGCCAACTCAGGAACGTGGTCGAGAGCATGGTGGTGGTCGACTGCGACGAGACCCTCGACGTGGACGACCTGCCACTCGAACTCGAACCCGACGTCGCCGCGACGGCGACCGGCCCGGTCGACACCGCCACCGGGTTGCAGGCGCTCGTGGGCAAGCCGCTCGACGAGGTCGAGCGGATCTTCATCACGGAGACGCTCAAACTGACCGGGGGCAACCGCGAACAGGCCGCCGCCCTGCTCGGCATCGGCGAGCGGACGCTGTACCGCAAGATCAAGGAATACCAGCTGACGTGAAGTCGAAAACCGGTTCCGTCTGCTAGGATTCCGGGGTCACTCACGGGCGCGAAGGGCATGCCACGGATCGAGAAACTGCCACAGTCGGTGGTCAACCGGATCGCCGCCGGCGAGGTGGTGGAGCGGCCGGCGAGCGTCGCCAAGGAACTCCTGGAGAACGC
>JBILOA010000107.1:0-6222 GCA_044374735.1 Pirellulales bacterium
GCCGAACTCGCGACAGTTGGCCCGCAGCGTGTCGATCTGCTGCTTCGAGACCGGGTCGGCGATCGGCAGCCGCCGATCGGTCGTGGGAACGTTGTGGTCGGGCGTGGCGAAGGTCGCCTCGGGCCGGCGGACGCGGCGGCCGGCGATCCGAAGGCCCTCGAACGCCTGGGGACTCGTCACCTCGTGCACGAGGTGACGGTCGATGTAGAGCAGCGGCAGTTCACCGGCGGGCGTGCAGACGACGTGGTCGTCCCAGATCTTGTCGAGCAGCGTGCGGGGGGCGGGCATGGCGGGCGGCTTGAGGACTCGGATGACCCTGCGATCATAGCAGGATTTCCGCCCCCGACGAAGGTTCCGCGCCGGGGCCGCTCGAGCCCGCCACGCGGCTCAACTGGCCCGGCGGACGATCGTGCGGGCGGCGAGTTCGTCGACCCGGGCCCGCGGCAGCGGCGTCCATGTCGCGGCGGGAGCGGGCTCGACCAGGACCGTCGTCTGCGGCGTCAGCATCCGCTGCACGAAGAACCAGGCCCGCTCCAGGTGCCGCTCGTCGTTGTCCGCCGAGACGAGGACCAGGTCGAACTGCCCGAGTTGGTTGCAGAGCCTGGCCAGCGAGGTGTCGGCGTTGCCGGGCACGAGCCGCACGCGACCAAGGCTCGCGAGCCGCTGGTGCGCCTGCTTGAGGGATACGCCGGGCGGATCGGTCACGGCACGACCCTCGAAGCGATCGAGCCCGACGTAGGCCACCTCGCCCGCGGCCCGGCCGGCCGCCCGCAGCAGCCGCTCGGTCCGCACGAGAGTGCCGAGACCGATCTCCAGGATCCGCGCCGGGGCGTCCCGCAGCACGTGGCGATACACGACCCGCTCGCCCGCCGGCCGCGACATCCGCGCCAGCCAAAAAGCACCCGCCCAGCCGATCGTCGCCATGGCTTCCCCCGGCCTCGTGCGCAGCCGGGACGGGCCGACTCAGGCCGGCCACGCATCCCGCGCAAACAACCATCGGCGGCGCAAGGCCGCCGGCTCAAGGAGCGTCGGCGGAGCCCGTCAGACCTTGCCGGACCGTACCGAGCCGACTTCGGGCCTCACCGGCACGGCCAGGTCACTTGGGCGGGCGAATCCGCCGCACCGCCTCCTCGGCGGCGGCCCGCACCGTCCGCGAGGGATCCTCTTCGGCGAGCATCTCCAGCATCGGCAGGGCCGTGACGGCCCGGGGGCCGATTTCGCCCAGGGCCACGGAGGCCTCGAGCCGCACGATCTCCCTTTCCTGCCGCAAGGCTTGGCGGAGCTTGGGGATCGCGAGATCGAACAGCGTCGCGTCCGCGGGCTTGATCTTGAGGGCCGCCCAGACACCGACCGTGGCAACCATGTCGTCGCCCGACTCCGCAAGCTTGCGGAGCAGCGGTTCGGCAGAGGCCGCGTCGGGGCCGATCCGCCCCAACGCATAGGCCGATGCGTAGCGGGTTTCCGGTGCGGCCGCCTCGTCGCCGACAATCTTCTCCAGGGCCGGCACGGCAGCCTTGGCCTCGCCACCGAGTGCGGCGATCGCCATCGCCGCGTTGGCGCGATAGCCGGGATCCTCGTCGGAGAGCCCGGCGATCATCGCATCGAGTGCGGGGCGGGACGCGGCGCCGATCTCGGCCAGGAGTTCCATGGCCGCATTCCGCGACTCGGGCACCGCCAACGCGTCACGCAGCGTTCCGACGGCATCGGCTCCGAGCCGGATCAACGCTCCGCCGGCAGCCAGGCCGACGGAGGGCACCGGGTCCTGCAGGGCGGCGACCAGCTTGACGGAGAGTGTCTTGCGACCCGCCTCATCGAGGCCGTCGAGCAGGCCGGAAATCCCCTCGACCGCCGCCTGACGCATGGCGGGCGACTCGTCGGTCAGTTCGAGTTCGAGCCGCTCCAGCGCCTTGGTTCGGAGGGCCTCGTCGTCGGGGTTGATCCTGGCGCGGGCCCAGCTGGCGATCGAGGCGAGGAACTGGTCGTCGGAGGCAGACGCCTTCTCCAGCGCGGCGTCCCCCTCCTTGGCCCGCAGCTGGCCCAGCGCGTAAGCGGCGACGTAGCGCAGCGACGCGTCGGGCGAGTCGAGCGCCTCGAGCAGCTGCGGAGTCGCGGCCTTGGCCGGCTCACCGATCGCCGCCAGCGCCAGGATCGCTTGCACACGCTCTTCGACCGGGGCATCCGCGACGACCGTGGTGAGCGGCTCGACCGCCGCCGCGGCTTCGGGACCGATCTCGGAGATCACGACCTCGGCCCAGTAGCGGCTCTTGGGATCGGCCAAGGCCTCGATCAGGAAGGGCACGGCATACTCCTCCATGTCGGCCAGCGTGTGGAGGGCGGGCAGCACCGCGACCGGGTCGGCATCGGCGAGCTGCTGGCGGACCGTCTTCAGCAGGTCTTCCCGAGAGGTCGCCAGGTGGCGCAGCGCACGAATCGCGGCCCGCCGTGCCCGGGGGTCTGGATGAACGAGGGTCTTGACGAGCGGATCGACGGCGGCCGTATAGGCCTCCCGATCCGCGGGAGGAATCTCGCCCCGCTCGTCATCCTCGCGGATGTGGCCGATCGCGGCCGCGGCCTGCGTGACCGTGATGGCATCGACGTCGTCGAGGAGCTTCACCAGGTTGGCGATGGCGGGCGCGGCCTCGTGGCCGATCAGCCCGATCGCACGGGCGGCGTGCCAGCGCACCCGCGGCTCCTCGTCGGCAAGCGACTTGACCAGGGCGTCGAGGGCCGGCAACCCACCCCGCAGCTCCGTGGCGATGGCATCGATCGTGATCACCCGCGTGCGGCTGTCATCGGTCGTGGTGAGCGTCTCGATCAGCGCGGCCATGTCGGGCTCGCCGGCAGCAGGCTCGGCGGCGGACGTGTCGGCGGGCTTGGGCTCGGGCGTGGGCTCCGGTTTGGGTTCGGGTGTGGGTTCCGACTTGGGCTCGGGCGTGGGTTCCGGTTTGGGTTCCGGTTTGGGTTCGGGCGTTGGTTCCGGCTTGGGCTCGGCTGGGGGCTCGGGCTTGACCGGTGGCGCCGGCGGCTCCTCGCGCTTCGGCGGCTCGGACACCGGGGCCTTGGCTGGCGCTGCAGGGGGCGCCGCGGGCTTCGAGCAGCCGACGACGGCGAGCCCGCAGGCCAGAAGGGCGGCGAGCGGCAGGACCGAAACTCGGGAGAACAGTTTCATGAGACGGCGACTCCGGCAAGACATGGCGAAGAACGGCGCGAGGGCGGCAGCGGGATCGACACCGATCCGGCTCACGGATTTCGCCGTCGCCCATACCGCGGGCCGAAAGTATACTCCGGGCATGGTTTTCGGCGGGAGATCGGCTCCCGTCGCAGGCGCGTGAAGGATTTCGTGGAGCGACCTCACATGGCTTCTCGGCTGTCTTCCATCGTCCGTTCGCCGGGCTGCCTGTCGGCCGGCCGCTGCCGCTCCCCACGCGTGGCGCCCCTGCTGCTGGCCGCCTGCGTGGCCTGGCTCGCCGCGGGCTTGGCCCATGCCAAGTGGGGCGGCGGTTGGGGCGGCGGCTACGGCGGCTTCGGCGGCGGCTGGGCGTCGACGGCCCAACAGGGGGCCGACATGGGACTCGCATCCGTGGTCCGCGCCCAAGGCTACGCCAACCTCAAGAACTCGGAAGCGGCCAAGAACTGGGAGGAGGCCAAGACCATGGAGATGCAGAACCGTCTCCGCTGGACCGAGACCTACTTCGAGATGCGGAAGGTCAACCGCGAGAAGCGGGCCGACGAGGCGGGCCCGCCGATCACGCACGAGCAGGCGATCTCCCTCGCGAAGATGAAGGCTCCCACGCGGCTCCAATCCACCCAACTCGACCCGGTGACGGGCCACATCGAGTATCCGCTGATCCTGACGCAGGACATCTACAAGCAGTATCGGGACCGCCTCGATTCGCTGTTCGCCAACCGCGCCGCATCGGGCGGCAGCATTCGCTATGAGGATTTCAAGGCGATCCAGACCACCGTGTCGCAGTTCGTCGAGGCGTTGCAGAAACACGTCTCGGAGTATGCGGCCGGCGACTATGGCCGGGCCCGCAACTTCCTCGACAGCCTCGCCAACGAGGCCCGCTCACCGGCGGGCTGACGCCACCCGGGCCAAGAGCGGCAGCGTGGCCGCCCGCAGCAGGCACGAGCCGACGAACACGGCCGCGTAGGCCTCGCGGTTTTCCCCCAGCCACCGCAGCAGCAGGCCGCCGCAAGCCGCCCCGGCGACCGTCGCCACCGCCACGCCGAGTGTGTAGACGCTGATCACACCGCTGCGGTCGCGGTCGCCGACCAGCTCGAAGAGCAGGAGCGTCACCGCCAGCTCGTAGGCCGCCCAGCAGGTGCCCGCGATGAACTGCACGACGACGAGCCAGCGCACGTCGACGCTTGGCAGCCAAAGCAGCGACAGCGGCACCACCGCGAGGCTCGCCACCACCAGGAGCCGGCGGGGCCCCAGCCGGGAGCCGAGCCGCCCGATCGCCGGGAGCAGGAGCGCCTTGACGAGAAAGCCGGCGCCGAAGACGGCGAGGAACTGTCCATAACTGAACCCCAGGGCTTCGAGCATGTAAGGGGTGAAGTAGGGCCCGGCAAACTGCAGCCCAAAGGTGAAGCAGCAGAGAAACGCGACCAGCGGGCCCGCCTGGCCGGTGGCGAGGTCGCGCAGTCCCGCGGCGATGCGACCTCGGATGGAAAGCGGCCCCGTGGCCCCGTCCCGGTCCCGGTCCCGCCACTGGCGGCGCGGCTCGCGGCACCCCCAGAGACAGACCGCCGACACGAGCCGGGCCACCGCCGCACCCAGGAACAGGTCCTCGAAGCCCTGCAGGGCCCTGCCCCGCTCCGCCTCCGCTCGGAGCAGCAGGCCGCCGGCCACGAAGGCCGCGAGGACGGCCGCCTGCCCGAGCCGGTTCCGCTGGGCGAAGTAGGCGGTCCGAACCCGCGCCGGCACGAGCGTCGCGGTCCACGACGTCCACGGCGGCGCCGACGCCATGCCCGCAGACCAGTAGAGGCTGGCGGCCGCGATCAGTTGCCACGGCGCCGCGTGGCCCGCCACCGCCCACCAGGCCAGCGGTACGAGGGCCGCCGCCTGGATCGCCGCGCAGAGCACCACGAATCGCCTGCGGCCGCCGAGGCGGCGCACGGCCAGCGGCGCGACGCACTGCACGACGGCCCCGACCAGGAGCGGCACGCTGGCCACGAGGCCGGCCACGACCGGCCCCAGGCCGAGCGCGAGCACGAACGCCCCCAGGTACATCTCACCGCACCCCACCATCACGCTGTAGCCGATCGCGTCGAGGGTGCCGATGACGAGGTCGCGGCGGAGGCCGCTCCGCCACCAGCGGAGCAGGCCGGCGGCGGGACGGGTGGGGAGGTGCGACACGAGCTGCCGGGGCGATCGGAGTGCCGGAAAGAACCCTCATGTCTATACTCCCGCGGCCCGGCGGGATAGCCGCCCGGCCGCAGACGCCCGTCGCGAACCGCGCCCCCGTGGAGACACTCGTCATGAAGGCCCTCGTCACCGGCGGCACCGGCTTTGTCGGCCGCCGCCTGCTGCCGCTGCTCGACCGCCCGATCGTCCTCTCGCGGAACGTCGAGCGGGCCCAGCGATCGGTGGGCCGATTCGCGGGCCGGGTGCTCGGCTGGGATCCCCTCGACGGACCGCCGCCGGCCGAGGCCTTCGACGGCGTCGACGTGGTCTTCCATCTGGCGGGCGAGTCGGTGGCCGAAGGCCGCTGGACGGCCGCGCAGAAGGCCAGGATCCGCGACAGCCGCGTCCGCGGGACGAAGCATCTCGTCGCCGGGATGGCGAAGGCCGAGCCCAGGCCCCGCGTGCTCGCGAGCGCCTCGGCCGTCGGCTATTACGGCGACCGAGGGGAAGAGGAGCTCACCGAGACCTCCCGGCCGGCATCCGACTTCCTCGCCGACGTCTGCGTCGAATGGGAGCAGGAGGCGCTGGCCGCCGAGAAACTCGGCGTCCGGGTCGTGACGCTTCGCACCGGAATCGTGCTCGGCCATGGCGGGGCGCTGGCCAAGATGCTCACCCCCTTCAAGCTCGGCGCGGGCGGGCCGCTCGGCAACGGCCGGCAGTGGATGCCCTGGATCCACGTCGCCGACATGGCGCGGCTCTATCTGCACGCCGCGGCCACCGAGAGCATCCGCGGCCCGATGAACGCCGTCGCCCCCAACCCCGTCCGCAACTCCGAGTTCACCAAGGCCCTCGGACGGGCCCTCCACCGGCCG
>JBILOA010000108.1:0-6210 GCA_044374735.1 Pirellulales bacterium
CGTCGCGCACCACGCCTCGGTCGCGCTCGGCCGCCGTCGCCAGCCGGTAGGCCTGCACGAGGCGGTCGAGGATCGCGTCGTCGGCGGTGGTGCGAGCCCGCGTCAGGCCCGCCTGGAGGGGCAGGTCACGGAGCCAGGGGCGGCGGGCTTCGATCAGGTCGGACGGCGTCATGCCTCCGCATCGTACGACCGTGGCACGCGGTCCGACAATCATTTCGATCGATCGGACTCGCCGGGAGATGGCCCGCCGATTCGTGGCCCCGCGCGAGCGGTGAACCGAGGCCCGCCGGGCGGGCACGCCAATGTCGGTCGAGTATTCGCAGGCCTCACGACGCGGGGGGCCGCGGCGTCTGGGCGGCTGCCACGCTCCGCGCGAGGAAGGGCAGCGACTGGGAGGTGCACCGGCCCATGTAGACGGCCTCGCGGGCCGGGGCGGCGAAGGCCGCGCCACGGATCGCCAGATACTCGTCGTGAAACGCCCGCCAGGGGTGCCGCTCGGGCGGCACGTTCGTGGCCACGCCGCCGTGTACCTGGTGGAACGTGCCCTCGCCGAGGAGGATCAGCAGTTCCGACGCCCGGTCGCAGGCCCGACGATAGAAGTCGAGATTGACGAGGCCGCCCCCCGGCGACCGAAACCGCTCGTCGAGGCCGCCCAAGTCTTCCCAGGCCGACCGCGTCACGGCCAGACAGTTGCTCTCGTTGAGCGGAGCGAACCAGCCGCCGGCCGACGACGCCGCGAGCGCCGCCACGCGGAAGAGCTCGTAGCCGTCGGTCCGCCAGTCCACCGTGGCGAGCAGCCGATCCTCCACGGCCTGGTCGTAGCCCTCGAGGATCGACTCGTTCTGTCCCTTGGGGCCGAGGTGCCAGGCCAGCGTGGCCACGACCGGGTCGTCGAACATCCGGAGGCCGCCGAGCATGCCCGCCACGATCCCGGGCGACAGCATCCGGGCCCCGTCGATGCAAAGGGCGATGGCTTGGCCGGTTGCGGCGCGGGCCGCGAGGTTGACCGCGGCCGCGGGCGACGGGGCGGGGGGCGTGCGCAGCAGGCGGAAGTTCGACCCGTGCTGCGAGACGACGTCGGCGGGCAGCGGGCTGGCCGAGCCGGCGTCGACCGCGATGACCTCGTAGTCGGCCGGCGTCACGCCCCGCTGGTAGGCGGCGGAGAGCGTGAACAGGGTGCGCGGCGCCTCCCGGGCCATCGCGTGAAAGACGACGATGATGCTCAAACGCAGCCGCGACATCATGACCCGGATTCCGTTCGGGGCTCGACGCCAAGCCGATGAGCGATCGACGCCCGAACGGCATTGTACGATGCGGGGGCGATCATTGGTCTTCGGAGCGAGTCATCATGCCATCGGATGCATCCGGCCTGCGAGCGGGGGATCACGATTATCGGGCCTATGTCGGGCCTCCTGAGCGATACGATCTGATCGCCGCCATGACCTTCAACCTGCTGACCACGCTGGGCCTTCGTGAACAGCATCGCGTCCTCGACATCGGCTGCGGCTCGCTCCGGGTGGGCCGGCTGCTGATTCCCTACCTGCAGCCAGGCCATTACACGGGAGTCGAGCCGAATCAGTGGCTGGTCGAGGAAGGCATCGCCCGGGAAACCGGGGCCGACCTGATCGCCATCAAGCAGCCACGGTTTTTGTTCGCGGATTCGGCGGCCGGGCTCGCTGCGATCGAACAGTTCGACTACGTGTTCGCCCAGTCGATCTTCAGCCACTGCGGGCTCGATCTCATCGACCGCTGGTTGCGGGAGGTGCACGGGCGGTTGCTGCCGGAGGGGCTGTTCGTGGCCACGTTCTTTCCGGGCCCGCAGGACAGCGTGGTCCGCGGCTGGACCTACCCGGCAAACCTTCGGTACCGCCCATCCACGTTGGCGGCCCTCGCCTCGGATGTGGGGTTTGAATTCCGGCTTCTCGACTGGGCCCATCCGGCTCAGCAGTGGGTGCTCTTGTCGAAGGGCGGTAAGGACCTCGCCTGGATCGACAATGCGGCGACGTTGTCGTGGAACGTGATGGCCGAACATTTTCAGGTGCGTCGTGGAGCCACGGCCACCGGCAGTCCTCCGCCGGCCTAGTAGATCCGTCACGACGGACCTCCCGTCGGTGGCTCCCGGCTGACGTCCGGCGTCGTGGGCCGCCGGCTACCCAATCTGGTGACCGGCTCACCGACTCGATGAGAGTCGGGAAAATCGCGGGAAAAACGGCTCTTTTTCCTGTCGGCCTCGGCTGCTCGCCGCTGCGGGGCCCAGCGTTTTGGTGAGCTCGGCGAATTCGATGTCTCGCCGGTGCGAGAAACGCACAGCCGTCTCCCGCCGTGGTTTTTCAGGTCGTTTGCCCCGATTGCGAGCCTGCGGCGTGGTTTGGCACGCCGGTTGCAACTGTCTTCTTTCGCCGCGCGGTGGGTGATGCAAAGTCGCCGCCGCACGTTCGCAAGGCACAGCACATGGGACGGCTCAGCCGTCCGAAGAGGAGGTGGCCAATGATGGTCGTTGCAGTTGGAATCACGAGTGAAGAGGTGCGTTCGCTGTCCGGCACGGTGGCCCGGGGGCCCAGGCGGTTGCCCGGACTGATGAAGTGCCTGGTCGTGTCGGGAGACGAGGGGCTGCGGCACCGTCTCGACACGATGGCAGACCTCAGCGGCTGGTCGGCATGCGAATCACCGGCCGACGCCGCGGAGCTGCGGTCGGTCGTCGAGGGTGACTTCCACCTCGTGATCGCCGACATCGCTCGCCCGCTCGGCGATCGAGTCAACGACACGGTGGAAATCGCCGAGGAGTTCGCGGGTCGCCCCGGCACGCTCGTGGTGGTGTGCGGTTCTGGCGACAGCGTGGATGAGGAGTTGTGGGCCCGCCAACTGGGAGCCTGGGTGTATCTGCCCGGCGTTTCCGGCGGCGACGCGCTCATGGCCCTGTTCTCGGAGGCCCGCCGGGTCGCCGAGCGCAAGGGTTCGTACCAGTTCGTCTAGGGGCGGGAGCGGCCTCCGCGCCGCGTGCCTCCTCGCAGGTTCAAGGTTCGGGAACGAGCGTCCGGTTCCGGCCGTGTGGTCGGCGGACGAGCGTGGATTCAAGTGGATTCGTCTGGTCGCCCCGCGACGGGGCTCATTTGCAAAGGAGCAGTCTCATGAGCGCAGCTGTGGAAACGTATCGTGACGAGATGGAGGCGACCTATGCGGTCGACTTCAGCCGGGACCGGGAGCCCGTCAAGGCTCGCAGCCGGTTTCCCGAGTATCGCCGCCGGGGCGGAGCGCCGACCCGGGTGAGCGGAATGCACTGTCGCCGCAACAAGCGGTGGAGCTGGGGCAGCGGGCGGGGCGCCCGGATGCTCAACACGCGGGCCTTCGCCGGAGCCGTGGCCTTCGCCATCGCAAGCGTCGCCACGAGCGTGTTTGGCCAGGGTTTGCCGATCGCCATGCGGACGATCAACAACGTGGGGAATGCCAACTCGGCCGCCGGCATGGGTAGCGTTCCTTACGTGTACCAAATCGGCACCAACGAGGTGACCAACACCCAGTACGCCGCCTTCCTCAACGCCGTGGGCCGTACGAATCCCAACGGCATCTACAACGCCAACATGGGATCCAACGCCCTGGGCGGCATCACGCAGGCCGGAACCTCCGGTAACTTCACGTACAGCGTGAAGCCCGGGTTCGAGAGTCGGCCCACCACTTTCGTGAACTGGTGGTCGGCCGCACGCTTCGTGAACTGGCTCCAGAATGGCCAGACGACCAACCCATCCAGCCTGGAGACGGGGTCGTACACCCTGAATAACGCGACGACGGGCGCACCGAGGCCGCGGAATGCTGGGGCGGGATTCGTGCTGCCCTCGCTGAACGAATGGTACAAGGCCGCGTTCCACACCGGGGGGCTCGCGTCGACCTCGTACACGACCTACGGTACAAGCTCCAACACCCAGCCGACGGCGGCGGTGACGAATACCACCCTCGCGAACCGGGCCAACTTCGATTCGACGGTCTCGCAGAGCACGGGGGCCCTGGCGGTTGGGTCTTACACCAACTCGACCTCGTCCTACGGACTTTACGACACGATGGGCAATGTGATCGAGATGCTCGAAACGGCCAACCCAAACAATCTGGCCCAGTTCCGGGGCATGGGTGGAGCGTGGAACACCACGTCGGCGAACCTGCTCGCCCAGTACAGCTCGAGCCCCACGAGCATCGTCGGCCTTGGGACCACGGCGGCATCCAACAGCCTCGGCTTCCGCGTCGCGGCGGTGCCGGAACCTTCGACCTACGCCATGCTCGGTGCGGGAGTGGCTGGTCTGGGTGGGTTCCGCTGGCTCAAGCGGCGGCAGGCCGCAGCGTGACGCCCGGCCTAGGGTGAATCTCCCTCGCAAACGATGCCCGCCCCCCGGTTCGCCGGGGGGCGGGCTTGTTTTCTGCCGCGGCCCGGCCGATGCCGCGCGAAGTGCGATCCGCCGAGACTGCCCCGGTCTCGTTGACGCGTGGCGAAAAACGGTGGTAGGGTCGACGGAATGAGAGAGTCGCGGAACGCTGGCGGACCGCTGGATCACGACTCGGCCGCCACGGATGATGCCACCGTCATCTCCGCTCGCGCTGCGGGTGGCGATCCAGGCAGCAGTTTCGCGGCTTCGCCACCCGTCGCCGCCCGTGCCGCGACCACGGCCGACATCGGCCGCGTCCTCCAGGGGACCATGCTGGGGCCGTACCGGCTCGACGAGTTCGTCGGCGGCGGCGGCATGGGGGCCGTGTTCCGGGCGCTCGACACCACGCTCGATCGGACCGTGGCGGTCAAGGTGCTGGCCCGCCGGCAGTCGGATGACGAGGAGACGCTCCGCCGGTTCCGCAACGAGGCCCAATCGGCGGCCCGCCTCGACCATGAGAACATCGGCCGCGTTCACGCCGTCGGCAGCGAGGGCGATTGGCACTACATCGTCTTCGAGTTCATCGAGGGCACCAACATCCGCGATCTCGTGCGGGCGGAAGGCCCGTTCGAGCCGGCCCGCACGATCGACGTGGCGATCCAGGTGGCCGACGCGCTCGAGCACGCATCGGAGCGCGAGATCGTGCACCGCGACATCAAGCCCTCCAACATCGTGATCACCCCGGCGGGCCGCGCACGGCTCGTCGACATGGGGCTCGCCCGCCTGCATCAGGTGGACGGCGACGCCGACCTGACCGTCAGCGGGATGACGCTGGGGACGTTCGACTACATCTCCCCGGAGCAGGCCCGGGACCCCCGGGCGGCCGACGTCCGCAGCGACCTGTATTCGCTCGGCTGCACGATGTTTTTCATGCTCGTCGGACGGCCGCCGTTCGCCGAGGGCACGATGGTGCAGAAGCTCCTGCAGCACCAGCAGGCCGCCCCGCCGGTGATCGACGAGATCCGGCCGGACGTGCCGAGGCGGTTGGCGGCCGTCGTCGAGCGGCTGATGGAGAAGGATCCGCTTGACCGCTACCAGCGGCCCGCGGTGCTCGTGGCCGACCTGCTCGCCTGCGCCGAGGCCGAGGGCTACGCGATCGCATCGCCCCGGCCCGCGGCGGTGGTGGTGGCGTCGGAGCCACCGGCCGAGTCCCGCCTGCCATGGCTCGTGCCCGCCCTCGCGTTGGCGGTGACGGTGGGCGGGCTGTGGCTCCGCTCGGCGAGCGAGCGGCGATCCGGCGGGCCGGCCGCGGTGCCAGACGCCGCCCTGCCGGCCGACGAGCCCGCGCCGCCCGACGAGCCGGCCCCGCGGCGGGTCAGGACCGCGACCGAGTTTGACGCGGCGGTCCAGGGGCTCACCGAGGATCGGATCGTCGAACTGGAGTTCGACGGCGCCGTCGACGTCGCGGCCGTCGAGGTGACCGGCCGGCGGTTGGAGATCCGCGCCGCGGTCGGGCGGCAACCGGTCCTGCGGTTGGCGTGCGGGGGGGATGGAAGCGGAGCCCGCGTGCAGCGGGGCAGCCTCGTGGTTCGCGGGGTGGCGATCCACCTCGCCGACGCCTCCGGCACGGATGGGCGGACCATTGGCCGCCGGAGTCTGGTGACGGTGGCGGCCGGCCGGTTCGAGTGCGAGGGGGCCGTGTTGCGGATGCCGGACGGCGAGCCGCCGCCGGGGGAGCCGAGGGCGGCCGCATTCGTGACTGTCGCGGGGCCGGATGCCGTGGATGCCGAGATCGCGCTCGTCGGCGTGCGGGCGGCGGGAGGAGCCGACCTGTTCCAAGTGGCGGCGCCCGGCGGCGGTC
>JBILOA010000109.1:0-6184 GCA_044374735.1 Pirellulales bacterium
CGCTGACGGCGTTCTTCGCCTGGCTGGGCGTCCACCCGGTCACACCGGCCCACCATGGCGGCCACGGCGAGCATGCCATGATCGAGTTCGAGCCCGCGGCCGGCACCGCCTACGCGGCGGAGGAGCCCGGGAAGCCCGCGCCCGCAGATGCCGGTCACGCCGCCGCTGGCCACGGCGACGACCACGCCGCCCATGACGCGGACCACGGCCCGATCGCCTACTCCGGCGACTGGTACACGCTCTATCAGGGCGGCCGCCTCAAGCTCTCGATCGGCTGGTACATCGACGCCCTCACGATCCTGATGTTCGTGGTCGTGACCCTGATCGCCACCTGCATCCACGTGTATGCCTCGGGCTACATGCACGACGAGCTCCACGACGTGACCGACCACGAAGTCACGCTCGCCGACGGGCACCACCTGCACCGTCCCGGCAGGTTTCCCCGGTTCTTTCAGGCGTTGTCGCTGTTCTGCTTCTCGATGCTGGGCATCCTGATCGCGGGCAACCTGGCGATGGTGTTCGTCTTCTGGGAGCTCGTCGGCATCTGCTCCTGGTTCCTGATCGGCTTCTACTACGAGCGCCAGAGTGCCTCGACCGCGGCCAACAAGGCCTTCATCGTCAATCGCGTGGGCGACTTCGGGATGCTGATCGGCCTGATGGCCCTGTGGGGCGCCCTCGGCACGCTCTCGTTCGCCGACTCGACGAGCACCGGCCCGGACGGGGCGGTCGTGGAGTCGCCCGGCCTGTTCAGCCTGTTCCGCCCGGCTGAGACGGGGCACGCTCTGCGAGTGCCAGACGGGATGGTGACGGCCGCGGCGGAAGCCGAGGTGGCCACGATCGCGGCCGACCACGCCTCGAACCCGGCCGACGGCGCCAGCGAGATCGCCGCCCGCGTGCCGGGCTGGCGCGAGGCGGGTCTGGGCCAATGGCTGTTGTTCATCGCGGGCGTCGGCATCTTCGCCGGCTGCGTGGGCAAGAGCGCGCAGTTCCCGCTGTTCGTCTGGCTCCCCGACGCGATGGAAGGGCCCACGCCCGTCTCCGCGCTCGTGCACTCGGCGACGATGGTGGCCGCCGGCGTCTATCTCGTGGGCCGGTTCTTCCCCGTGCTCTCGCCCGACGTGCTGCTCGTGATCGCCTACGTCGGCGCGATCACGCTGTTCATCGCGGCCACGATCGCCCTGGTCGCCAACGACATCAAGCGGGTGCTCGCCTACTCCACGGTCAGCCAACTCGGCTACATGATGCTGGCGCTCGGCGTGGGTGGCTGGGCGGCCGGCCTGTTTCATCTCGTGACCCACGCCTTCTTCAAGAGCCTGCTCTTCCTCTGCTCGGGCTCCGTGATCCACGCCTGCCACACCAACGACATGCGGAAGATGGGCGGCCTCCTGAAAGTCATGCCCTGGACGGGCTACACGATGCTCGTCGGCTGCCTGGCGATCATCGGGGCCGGGATCCCGTTCGTGATCGGGCTCTCCGGCTACTACTCGAAGGACGCGATCCTGGCCCAGGCGCTCTCCTTCGCGGAGGCCAACCCCAAGCACTGGATCCTGTTCTATGCCGTGGCCGGCGGTGCCGCCCTCACGGCGTTCTACATGTTCCGCCTCTGGTTCATGACCTTCATGGGCGAGCCCCGCGACCACCACATCGCCGAGCACGCCCATGAGTCGCCGAACGTGATGGTGGCGCCGCTCGTCGTCCTGGCGGTGCTGGCGGTGGTCGCCGGCTGGACGCTGCCGGGGGGCTTCGGCCTGGCGAACCTGCTCGAGCAGGCCCGGCCGGCGGGCACGGTGGAGGGTATGACCGGCGGCTTCGCCTTCGGGCAGTCGCTGACCTTCCCGGCCGAATACAAGAGCCACGAGGGATGGATCCACAAGACGGCCACGATGACCGCCTTCGCCACGGCGCTCGGCGGCGTGTTGCTGGCGGCGGCGATGTATCTCTGGAAGGTGATCTCGCCGGCGGCGGTCGCGACCGCCCTGCGCCCCGCCTATTCCTTCCTGGCCGGCCGCTGGTATTTCGACGAACTCTACGACGCCCTGTTCGTGAAGCCCGCCCTCGGGATCGCAACCCTGGCCTCGGGCGTCGACCGCGGCCTGATCGACAAGCTGATCGACGGGATCGCCTGGGCCGCCCGTCGGCTGGCCGGGATCGACGCCTGGATCGACCGCACCGTCGTCGATGGCCTCGTCAATGCCACGGCCAACGCCACCTGGAACACCGGCCTGAAGCTGCGCGGCCTGCAGACCGGCCGTCTCCGGCAGTACGTGATGTTCATCGTCGTGGGCACGGTGGCCCTGTTCGTGCTGGCGTCGCTCGCCTTCCGGGCGACGGTCGCCGGCTGATTCCCCGTCCCCCGATCACTCCAGACAACCTCGCACTTTCGCCACGGATCCCGACCATGACCCCCGCTGACGCCCTCTCCCAGCCCGCCCTCTGGCCCCTCACGGCGATCGTCTTCCTCCCGGCCTTGGTCGCGGCGGTGCTCGCCCTGCCGATCATCCCCAAGGGTCGCGAGGAGCTGATCCGCTGGATCACGCTCGCCACCACGGCCGTGGTGTTCGTGCTCTCGCTGTGGATGGCCTGGCCGGGTCTGTTCGGAGCGCAGGGGCCGGCGCAGTTCACGGTCGGCGAGCCGGGGATGCAACTGGTGGTGAGCAAGCCCTGGATTCCGTCCTTCAACATCGAATACCTGCTGGGCGTCGACGGGATCAGCATGCCGCTGGTGGTGCTGACCACGTTCCTGTCGCTCCTGGCCTGCGCCGCCAGCTGGCCGATCACGAAGCATGTGAAGGCCTACCACGTGCTGTTCCTCCTGCTCGTGACCGGGATGCTGGGCGTGTTCGTGTCGCTCGACTTCTTCCTGTTCTACGTGTTCTGGGAGGTGATGCTCCTGCCGATGTACTTCCTGATCGGCATCTGGGGCGGACCGCGCCGCGAGTATGCGGCAATCAAGTTTTTCCTCTACACGTTGCTCGGCTCGGTGTTGATGCTGGTTGCGATCCTGATGCTCTATTTTGCCAGCGACCTACGGCTGCTCTCCCCCGAGCAACTCGAGCGGGCCCACGTGGTGAGCCCGGGTCTCGAGGCCGCCGCCCAGGCCGACGCCGTGGCCGCGATCAAGACCGCCGCCGATCCCGTGCACACCTTCAACCTGCTGGCGCTCGCCGAACTCGGGCAACTGCGGGACTCCCCCTTCGCCTCGACCGAGGTCTGGGGTGTCTCGCTCGAGGTTCTGGCCTTTCTGCTGCTGTTGATCGGCTTCGTGATCAAGGTGCCGGTGGTGCCGGTGCACACGTGGTTGCCCGATGCCCACGTCGAGGCTCCCACGCCGATCTCGATGATCCTGGCCGGCGTGCTGCTCAAGCTCGGCGGCTACGGGATCCTTCGGATCTGCTATCCGATCTGCCCCGGCGGCGGGCTCACGCTCGCCTGGCTCGTCTGCGGCCTGGGGGTGGTGTCGATGGTCTATGGCGCCTTCGCGGCCCTGGCCCAGAAGGACTTCAAGCGGATGGTGGCCTACAGCTCGGTCAGCCACATGGGCTACGTGATGCTCGGCCTGGGCGTGTGGAGCGCCGTCGCGGGCAACGAGTTCCGTTGGGACGCCTGGGCCCAGGGCGTGAACGGCGCCATGTTCCAGATGCTGGCCCACGGCTTCTCGTCGGCCGGGATGTTCTTCATGGTGGGCGTGCTCTACGACCGCGTGCATCATCGCAACCTCGAGGAGTTCGGCGGGATCTTCAACCGGATGCCGGTCTATGCGGCGCTGGCGGTGGCGATCTTCTTCGCCGGCCTCGGCCTGCCAGGCCTGTGCGGCTTCATCGGCGAAGTGCTCGTGACGCTCTCGGCCTGGAACTACAGCAAGCTGCTGGCTGTGATCTCGGCCTTCACCGTGATCCTGACGGCCGGCTACATCCTGTGGGCGATCCAGCGGGTCTACCTCGGGGCCGAGTACAAAGGCCCTCACGGCGACCACCTGACGCCGATGACCGGCCGCGAGCTGGCGATCGCGACGCCGCTGGTGTTCCTCGCGATCCTGTTCGGCGTCGCCCCGCAGCTGCTCTTCAACTACGTCACCCCCACGGTCAACCGGCAGGTCGAGACCCTCGCCGACTGGACCCGCGCCGTGCGGCCCGACTTCCCCGCCACCCCGGCGGTGGAGACGGCGGCGGCCGCCGCCCCGACCGGCGAGTTGGCGAAGGACTGACACCCCAGGACTGAATCCCCGGACTTCCAGCATGGACCTCGGCACCCTCGTCTCCGGCACGATCAACGACACGCTCGCCGTGTCGCTGCCGCTGTTTCGCACGGAGCTCGCGATCGCCGCGACGGTGGTGCTCGTGCTCCTCTGTCGGATGCTGCCGGTGCTCCGCTGGCTCGACTCCGGGATCGTAGCCCTGGGCGGGGCCTGCTTCGCCGCCTGGTACGGCTGGGTCGATCTCGAGGCCGTGCAGAAGGCCGGCGAGTTTCGCCAGGAGTTGTTCGGCGGGCTGATCGTGTTCGACTCGTTGACGGCTTATCTGCGGCTGCTCCTGGCCGCCTTCCTCGTGGCCTACATCGTGTTCACGAAGGTGTCGGGCATCCCCGACCGCGAGGACGGCGCGGACTTCTACGTGCTCGTGCTCGGCGCCACTCTCGGGATGTGCCTGATGGCCTCGGCCAACCACCTGTTGATGGTGTTCATGGCCGTGGAGATGGCGAGCGTGCCCTCCTACGCCCTGGCCGGCTTCCTCAAGGGCCGCAAGGCGAGCTCCGAGGCGGCGCTCAAGTATGCGGTGTACGGGGCCGGGGCCGCCGGCATCATGCTCTACGGCATTTCGCTTCTGGCCGGGGTGCTCGGGACCTGCCACCTGCCGAGCATGGCCGCCGAGCTGGGCCGGATCGTGGGCGAAGGGAAGGCGAGCGGCGAGATCATGGTGCTCTCGCTCGGCGGACTGATGCTGGCCGTGGGCCTCGCATTCAAGCTCTCGGCGGTTCCCTTCCACTTCTGGTGCCCCGACGTGTTCGAGGGGGCGGCGGCCGAGGTGGGGGCGTTTCTCTCGGTGGCAAGCAAGGCGGCGGCCGTCGCGCTCGCCGTGCGGTTGGTGTTCGGCCTGGGCACCCTGCCGGGGGTCGAGGCGGCCGGCGCCGTGGCGACCGGGCTCGCGGACGTGCGCCACTTCATGGCCTACCTCGTAGGCATCATGGCGGCGGCTACCTGCACCCTCGGCAACCTGGCGGCCTACGGTCAGACCAACATGAAGCGGCTGCTGGCCTACTCGACGGTGGCCCACGCGGGCTACTTGATGATGGGCGCGGCGGCCGCCACGGCGCTTGCTGGTGTGGCGCCCGCCCAGGCCCAGGACGCCGTCGCGGCCCTCGCCTTCTATCTCGGCACGTACCTGTTCATGAACCTCGCCGCCTTCGCGATCGTCGCCGTGCTGCGTAACCGGCTGCGGAGCGAGGAGATCGCCGCCTACGCCGGGCTCGTGCAGACCAACCCCGGGATGGTCGTGGCCACCGCCGTGGTGCTCGTGAGCCTGATCGGGCTGCCGCCGCTGGCCGGGTTCATCGCCAAGTTCCTGGTGTTCGCGTCGCTCGTCTCGGCCTTCAAGGCCGGGGCCGAGCAGCCGCTGATGCTCACGCTGCTGATCGTGGGCGGTATCAACACCGTGGTCAGCCTCTTCTACTACCTGCGGGTGCTGAAGGTGATGACGTTCGACCCGCCGCCGGAAGGCCAACCGGTCGAACCGGCCGGTCCGCTCTCGCTCTCCGGTGGCTTGGTCACGGCCCTGGCCGTGCCGGTCGTCATCCTGGGCATCCTCTGGGGCGGTCTCTACGGCTACGCCCAGCTCGCCGGATCGTTCGCCTCCTGAGCCGCCAACCGTCGAAGGTTCCCCCGGTCATGCCCGCTTCGCCCGCCCTCGTCCGCCTGGTCCAGATCCTGCAGCCGTCGCTGGCGATGTATCTGGCCGACTCCGGAATCTGGAGCTACCCCGGGCCGGAAGCGGTGCGCGTGGCCCTGGCCGCGCTCGTCTCCGACCAGCGTCAGGTGGCCGACCGGGCCGCGCTGATCCTGGAGGAGCGGGAGGTGCCGGTGCCGAAGACCGCCTATCCGATCTCGTTCTCCGGCTGGCACGACGTCGACCTGCAGCACATCCTGCCGCGGATCGTGGCGGGGCTGAAGCGCCAGGAGGCGGAACTCGAG
>JBILOA010000110.1:0-6146 GCA_044374735.1 Pirellulales bacterium
AGCATCACCCAGACGGCGTTGCTCGTCATCTCGAGCGCCTGGCCGATCGCCGCGGGCTTCAGCCCGTCGATGTACCGCATCTCCATGACCCGCCGCGTCTTGCCCCGGATCTCCGTGAGGCATCGCCGGATGGCGGCCAGCCGCTCCGTCGACTCGCCGGCGATCTCCTCGTGCGCGGCGGCCATCGCCGCGAGCGCACCCTCTTCGAAGAACACGAGCCGGTCGCCCGCCCGCCGCTCGTAGTGCCGCAGCACGAGGTTTCTCGCGATCCCCAGCGCCCAGGGAATGAACGGGCGGGTGCGGTCATACTCGTCGAACTTCAGCACGACCGTCTCGGCCACCTGTGCCACGAGATCCTCACCGTGTTGGAAATCGACCACGCTCCCGGCGACCATCGCGGCCACCACCGGCTGCGCTTCCGTCCAGAGCCTGGAGAGCAGCAGCGTCTGCTCCTGCTGCGATTCGGGTTTGGGGGTGCGTGGCATCGGTCGGGGAAACTCCTGCAAATAGGCTTCCGGAACGGCCTCATTCCCTTACATCCCAATCTCTGTAAGGAATCGGCCGGCCCGGCGGAAGGGCTCCTGATGAGAAATGGACGTTTTATGCCGCGTCATGCCTGGATACGGCCGGCAGGCTTCGCCCGGATCATCGGCTTCGTCGCCGTGCTGCTCGCCGCCGCCCGGGGCCGGGGAGGAGAGCCGGTGACGCTGTCGATGCGGCTCGCCCTCGAGAAGCCCGCGGCACTCGCCGCCGCGGTCGAGCGAACCGGGGATCCCGTCCGCGGTGCGGTTCTCTTCCATGATCGGCAGCTCGCCTGCATGCAATGCCATGTCGCCGGCGAAGGCGTTTCGCCGCTGGGGCCGAATCTCGCCGCGATGCCCGAGGGAATCGAGCGTGGGCGGCTCGTGGCCCACCTCGTCGAGTCGATCCTCGAGCCGTCGGCAGTCGTCAGCCCGAAGCATCGCGGCGTGACAATCGTGACGGACGATGGCCGAAGCATCGCGGGCCTCGTCGCGCGGGAGACCGAGCAGGAGGTCGTGCTCAGGGACATCGCGACGGGCGGCCGCGAGATTGCGATCCCCGTGGCCGACATCGAAGACCGCGCGGCTGCCGCAGCGTCGCTGATGCCGGCAGGCCTCGCGAACCTGCTCCGCGGCCGGCAGCAGTTTCTCGATCTGGTGGCCTATCTCGCGGAGGTGGCCCACGGCGGGCCTTCCCGCGCCGCCGAGCTCGAGCCCGATCCGATCCTGTCGGTCGCACAGAAGCCCGCCGAGTACGAGAACGACATCGATCACGCCGGCTTCATCGGCGAGTGGACCGACCAGCGAAAGTCACAGGAATCGCTCGCTCGTGGCGCGCGGCTCTTCGCCCGCGTCTGCGCCACCTGCCACGGCACCCTCGAGACGGCCGGCTCGCTGCCGACGGCGCCGCGGTTCGCCGAGGGATCGTTCAAGGCGGGCAGCGACCCCTACGCCATCTACCGCACGCTCACCTACGGCAGCGGGATGATGGTGCCTCAGTTCTGGATGGTGCCGAGCCAGAAGTACGACGTGATCCACTACCTGCGGGAGACCTTCCTGAAGGGCCGCAATCCACGCTGGTACTCCGCGGTCACGCCCGACTACCTCGCCTCGCTGCCGGTCGGGAAGTCGCGCGGCCCCGAGCCCTCGACGACCGAGCCCTGGAGGATGCACGACTACGGCCCCTTCCTCGCCGGAACGTTCGAAGTGGGAGGCGGGGGCAACAACATCGCCCGCAAGGGGCTCGCGATCCGGCTCGACGCCGGCCCCGGCGGCGTAGGCCGCGGGCATGCCTGGATCCTCTACGAGCTCGACACGCTACGGGCGGCGGCCTTCTGGACCGGTGACGGCTTCGTCAACTGGAAGGGGATCAACTTCAACGGCGAGCACAAGATGCACCCGCGGATCGCCGGCCCGGTGCAGGCGGCTCTGCCCACGATGCCGGGCTGGAGCGATCCTGCGACAGGATCGTTTGACGACCCGCGGCCGCTCGGCCGCGACGAGAAGCCCTACGGCCCGCTGCCGCGGGGTCAGGCACGATTCAGGGCCCTTCACCACGTGAGCCTCGGCGGCACGACGGCCGCGCCCGGAAGCGGCATCGTGCTCGACTACATGGTCGGCGAGACGGCCGTGCTCGAAGCGCCGTCGCTCGCGGCGCCGCTGCCGCTCGATGGCCGGCAGGTGCCCGTCGTCGTCCGCTCCTTCTCGCTGGGGCCGCGGCCGCGGGATTTGGCCGTGCGGCTGGCGGCCGAGCCGGCCGCGGCCGCGATCGTGGGAGCGCCTGCCGAGACAGACGCGGCCCCGCGGATCGTGCCGCGGGACGGCCACGTCGATCTCCTGATCCCCGCCGGGGACACATCGCTCGACGTGAGCGTCGCGGTGGCGGCGGCGGATCCTGCCGCGCTCGCCGCCCAGGCCCGCGCGCTCGCCCTGCCGGCGCCGCCGCGATCGCTCGTCGGAGTGCCTGCGCCGAGGCTCTGGGACGCGACGGTGGAGACGCCCCTCTCTGCGGGCCGCGATCGGCAGGGCTTCGCCGTGGACCTGCTCGCGGCTCCTGAAACAAACCCCTGGAACGCGCAGGTGCGGTTCTCGGGGCTCGACTTCACCGGGCCCGACGAGGCAGCGATCTGCTCGTGGGACGGCGACGTGTGGCTGGTGCGGGGCATCGCCGCGGCCGGCGGCACGCTCACCTGGCGGCGGATCGCTTCCGGGCTCTTTCAGCCGCTGGGCATCAAGGTGATCGACGGCGTGATCCACGTCGGCTGCCGCGACCGGATCGTGAAACTCGTCGATCTCGACGGTGATCGCATGACCGACCGCTACGACACGTTCAACGACGACCACCAGGTGACCGAGCACTTCCACGAGTTCGCGATGGGCCTGGAGACCGACGCGGCCGGCAACCTGTATTACGCCAAGAGCGCCCGTCACGCGATGCCGGCGGTGGTGCCCCACCACGGCACGCTCCTGAAGGTGGATCGTGACGGGAAGAAGACCGAGATCATCGCCACCGGGTTCCGGGCGGCCAACGGCGTGTGCGTGGAGGGGGACGGCACGTTCTGGGTGACCGACCAGGAGGGGCATTGGACCCCGCAGAACCGGATCAACCGCGTTCGTCCCGGGGGCTTCTACGGCAACCTGTTCGGCTGGACCGACGTCACCGACGACCGCGATGCGGCGATGGACCCGCCGGCGGTCTGGGTCACGCAGGGCTTCGACCGCTCGCCGGCCGAGCTGCTGAGGGTGCAAAGCCCGAACTGGTCGCCGCTCGACGGGTCGCTGCTCGAGCTCTCGTACGGCGAGGGGCGGATCCACCTCGTGCTCACCGAGCCGGCCGGTGGAGAAAAAGCCGCGGCCGGGATCGTGCAGGGGGGCATGGTGGCCCTGCCGATTCCCGATCTGCCGACGGGCATCATGCGGGGCCGGTTCAGCCCCGCCGACGGCCAGCTCTACGCCTGCGGGCTGTTCGCCTGGTCGGGCAACCGGCAGGTTCCGGGAGGCTTCTACCGCGTGCGGCGGACGGAGCAACCGCTCACGATTCCCACCGGGCTGCACGCGGAGCCGGGCAGCCTGGCGCTCAAGTTTGCCGTGCCGCTCGCGGCGGCCTCGACCGATCCCACGCGCTGGCTCGTCAGGGCCTGGGATCTGAAGCGGACCAAGAACTACGGCTCCCCGAAAATTAACGAGCGGGACCTGGCCGTGAAGGCCGCAGAACTCTCGAGCGACGGTCGGCGGGTCACGCTCGCCGTGCCCGACTTCGGGCCGACGTGGTGCTACGCGGTGCAGTGGGCCGTCGAAACGGCCGACGGCAGGCTACTGAAGGGCGTGCTCAACGGCACCCTCCACTGACGGTACGCCGAGCCCACTGCCTGCGGTTCAGGCATCCCAACCGCACCACCCGCTCGCGGTTCCATCGGGATCGCCTCGAATCCTCCGAGTCAGCAGCCTCGTGGCGGTCAGGCCACGAGGTCGTCGAGCACGCCCGTGCTGTCGCCGTGCTGCTCGACCGCGACCCCCGAGCCCTTGAGGATCGTCAGCCAGGCGTTGCACAGGGGCGTGTTTCTCGGGAACACGAGGTTCTGGCCGAGCTTACCAATGATCTGCTCCGCTGTGAACTTCTTTCCTCGTGGCATCTATTGCCCTCCCTTGGCTTGCTTCACCCGGAGATTCTCTCTCTGAAAGTGGCGACGTTTAAGGGGGGCAGGTCAGCTTCCGTTCGTCGTGATCACGGATCCAAGCACTACGGTTCGCCAGTCGCCTCTTCGATGAGCGGGTCGAGTCCGCGCAGTCGCCAGCTCCGGCAGAGGTCCCGGATCGCGGCCAGATCGGCATCAGGGTTGCGCGACAGGAGTTCCACGATGTCGGCTCGCGACTTCGTCCCCCCCGCGTACAGCTTGAGAGCGACGAGGTGCGGGAGCGGCACGATCCGCAGGCGGCTGCCCGGGCGAATCACGGTGTCGGCGGCTGCGAGTCCGTCATCGATCACCGCGGGAAAGCGGCCACCGTAGTTCACGATCTGGACGAGACCGAAGGGGCCTCGGACATCGACCACGCCCCCGAGCGGATCCTGGCCATCCGGCTCCCGAAGCTCCACCCCGAAGCCCGCCGTCCGCAGCGAGTCGGCGACCTGGCCCAGGGTGCCCAGATCGGTGTTCACGCCGAGATCAAGATCCTCGGTGAATCGAACATAGCCGTGCGCTGCCAAGGCGACGGCCCCGATCACAACCGCCCCCACGCCACGCGACTCGAGAATGCCGGAGACAGCTTCGGCAGCCCGAATCACCTCGTCGGGGTCGGTCATTGGTCACGCCTTGCGGGGGTCGGCTGGAGCGCTGCGAATCGGCGCGCCAACCCCAAGGCCGCCTTGACCCTTTCCTCGACCGTCATGCGACGGACACGATCGATCTCGGACTGCCGCGACGCATTGTGGCTGACACTGGGCCGCAGTCGCGGAAAAGACGGTTGATCGGCTGGTTGGTCTACCATGCCTTCAGCATACGTTCAGAATGCATGGAATCGCCACCTGCAACTGCAAGCGAGCGACCTGGCCCCCTTGAAAACGAGGCCACCCCGAAAGCGATACTCTTGGGCGGCGGCCATGCCATCCCACGGCGACGTCAGCCGAGGCGGTGGCTGGCACCCTCGACGGCGACCTCCGCTCGGCTGGGCCGGTCGATCGGGACGGTGATTCAAACTGCCGTCATGACGGGATGACGCACCTTCCGCGCGACTATCATGATGGGGTCGGGTCCGGCTGCGGTAGCCGCCCGCTTTTTGTCACCAGAGAGGCGACCCATGCGTGCCAGCCCGAGCCCTCGGCAGATCCTGCTTTCGTTGTGTCGCCGCCGGGCATTGGCCATCGCCTCGGCCTGCTGGGCCATGACGGCGATCACGGCGCTCGCCGCGCCGCCAGCCTGGAAGAGCCCGGTGGTGAACCGCGATACGCCCGGCCACGCCGTCGCCTTCGACGTGCCGCTCGGCGGCGCGAAGCAGGTCTGGCTCGTGGTCGAGGACGGCGGTGACGGATACGGTTGCGACTGGGCCGACTGGATCGCGCCCAAGTTCGTGAAGGCCGACGGCTCGGAGCTGCCGCTCACCGCGCTTGAGTGGCGGGGGGCGCGGGCCGACTGGGGGCAGGTTCGCAAGGGCCAGAATGCCGGCGGCGGTTCGCTGCGGGTCGCCGGCAAAGACGTGACCGGGATCGGCGTCCACGCCACCTCCGAGATCGTCTTCGACGTGCCGCCGGGCGCGGTGCGGCTCGTGGGATCGGCCGGCCTCGACGAGGGGGGCGTGGGCCAGCAGGACGGCGGCGCGACCGTCACGTTCGCGATCCATCTGCAGAAGCCCGCCGGCGCGCCGACCGCCCGCCGCTCGAGCCCCGTGCCGCCCGCGGAGGGACCGGCCACGCTCGCCGTGCCCGACGACCTTGCGGCGACGCTGTTCGCCGGCGAGCCCCTGCTCCTGAGCCCGGCCGACATCGACGTCGACGCGGCGGGGCGAGTCTGGGTCTGCGAGGTGACCAACTACCGCGGCCGGAAGGACACGCGGCCCCAGGGCGACCGGATCCTCGTGCTCGAAGACACCGACGGCGACGGCGTGGCCGACCGGCAGACCGTGTTTCACCAG
>JBILOA010000111.1:0-6136 GCA_044374735.1 Pirellulales bacterium
AGGGCCGCCAGGAGGGCCTGCACGGCCATGGCTGGCTCGGCTGCGGCCGTGACCGCCGCGGCCACCGCGATCCGGGTGAGCCCGAGGCCCACGAGCTCGTCGATCCGTTCGCCGTCGATGCCGCCGATCGCGAACACCGGCACGGGCAACGCCGCCGCGGCGGTGAGAAACGCCCGTGGGGCGTGCTGCGCAAACGCCTTCGTCGCCGACGGAAAGCAGGGGCCGACGCCGAGATAGTCGGCACCGGCGGCGACCGCCGCGTCGGCTTCGGCCAAGCTGTGCGCCGTGCGGCCGATCAGGGCGGTGGGCCCGAGCCGCCGCCGGGCCTCGGCGACGGGCAGGTCGCTCGCGCCCACGTGGACGCCATCGGCAGCCGCGGCGAGCGCCACGTCGACGCGGTCGTTGATGATCACCAAGGGTGGCGCGGCGGGGGCGTGGCGGCGGGCCAGCACCACGGCCCGACGGACACGGTCGATCAGCACGTCGTCGGCGAGCTGCTTGTCCCGCAGCTGAAGCATTGGGACGCCTGCCGCGAACAACACGCCGACGAGCCGTTCGAAGTCGGCGGCATCGGCGCCTCCCGTCACGAGCACGCAGAGCCGGGCCGCTGCAAGCCGATCACGGAAGGGCGAAGGGCTCGGCATCGCTTCATCGCCCGCGGTGGTGGTCATGTGCCTTCCTGTTCCTCGAAAGCGTGCATGCAGTCGCGGAGCATCATCTCCGCTGTCTGCGATCGGCGAGGGGTTGCCCGTGCCAATCGAGCGGCGTTGCTGGCCGAGCGCAGCCAGGATGGCGAAAGCGAGGGCAGCATCGAGCGAACGGAGGCCAGGATGGCCGCAGTGAGCGTCCGGCGAGATGGCACGGGCAACCCCGTCTCACCTCGCTCAGCCCTCAGGCAACCTGGAGAACCGCAGCTTTTTTTGGTTGTAGCACGCCCGGCAGGCCCGGTCCGAAACGTCTTGGCCCGGACGGGGGGATCGCGTACCCTCCGCCATCCATTTTCAGGCGCCCATGACTTCCCTCCGCTACCTCACGCTCGTCTGGCCCGGCCTCCCCTGGCTATGGCTCCGCGGCAGCTTCGCCGGCCTCGTGCTCGCGCTGGCGTTCGCCGTGTCGCTCGACGTGGCGGTGGCCACGACCTTCATCTGGCCGGGCCTGGTCGAACTGCCCTTCACGATCGCCGTCTGGGCGGCCACGGGCGTGGTGTGGCTTGTGAGCACCCTGTCGGCGGCCGCCGCGTTCCCGCCGTCGTTGGCCCGCCCGCCCGCGGCCGAGATCGATCCGCTGTTCGTGAAGGCGCGCGACGCCTATTTGGCCCGCGACTGGCTGGTGGCCGAGACCCGGCTGCGGGAGCTCTTGGAACTCGCGCCGACCGACGGGGAGGCGCAGCTTCTGCTGGCCACGCTTCTGCGGCGGGTGGGGCGGCTGGACGAGGCCCGCACCGCGCTCGACAGACTGTCCGCCAGCGACTCCGGCCGCCACTGGCGGGCTGCCATCGCTGCCGAGCGCAACCGGATGGAGAACGGCGGCGGTGACGAGCCGGCGACGGTGCCGCTGGCGGCCCGGGCGGAGGCCCAAGCCGCCGCGAGCGACGGTCGGGCCGCCGCCTGAGGGGCCGCTCCGAACCCGCCCTTTTTCGCGGTTTCAGGCCGCCTCTCCAGACGCCTTCGGGGTCGAACCGTAGAATGCTGACGCCGATTGGCGTACGGTTTGCACTGTTTGAGCGGTGGGGTTCAGCCTGCCGTCCTGGCAGGCGACTCCGCGTGGATACCTGGCCAACGGCCAGGCCCGGTCATCCGGGCCGAGTGCCGGCGACCGAGCAGCCCAGACGAGAGCCCAGAGAGGAAGCACGATGTACGAGCGATTCACGGATCGGGCCCGGAAGGTGATGCAGCTGGCCAACCAGGAGGCCCAGCGGTTCAACCACGAATACATCGGCACCGAGCACGTGCTGCTGGGGCTCATCAAGGAGGGCAGTGGCGTCGCCGCCAACGTGCTCAAGAACCTCGACATCGACCTGCGCAAGATCCGCATGGAAGTGGAAAAGCTCGTCCAGAGCGGCCCCGACATGGTCACCATGGGCAAGCTGCCGCAGACCCCCCGGGCCAAGAAGGTGATCGAGTATTCGATGGAGGAGGCCCGCAACCTCAACCACAACTACGTCGGCACCGAGCACATCCTGCTGGGGCTGCTCCGGGAGCAGGAAGGGGTGGCCGCCCAGGTGCTGATGAACCTGGGCCTCAAGCTCGAAGACGTCCGCGAGGAGGTGCTCAACCTGCTCGGCCACGGCATGGAGGAGGGGGGCGAGCGGGCCGGCATGGGCGGCCGTCAGCCGGCCGGCGCCGGCGCCGGCGGCAGCGGTGAGGGGAGTCCGAAGGGGGGCAAGAGCAAGACGCCCGCCCTCGACAGCTTCGGCCGCGACCTCACGGAACTGGCCCGCCAGGGCAAGCTCGATCCGGTGATCGGCCGCGAGAAGGAGATCGAGCGGGCGATCCAGATCCTCTGCCGCCGCACGAAGAACAACCCCGTGCTCCTGGGCGAGGCGGGTGTGGGCAAGACGGCGATCGTGGAGGGCTTTGCCCAGCGGGTGATCGACGGCAATGTGCCCGAGCTGCTCGCCGACCGCCGGATCGTCGTGCTCGATCTCGCGATGATGGTCGCCGGCACGAAGTACCGCGGTCAGTTCGAGGAGCGGATCAAGGCCGTGATGAACGAGGTCCGCCGGGCCAAGAACACGATCCTGTTCATCGACGAGCTGCACACGCTCGTGGGGGCCGGCGGCGCGGAGGGGGCGATCGACGCCTCCAACGTGCTGAAGCCCGCCCTGGCGCGGGGCGAGATCCAGTGCATCGGCGCCACCACGCTCGACGAGTACCGCAAGTACATCGAGAAGGATTCGGCCCTCGACCGGCGGTTCCAGATCATCATGGTCGAGCCGGCCACGAAGGACGAGGCGGTGGAGATCCTCAAGGGGCTCCGCGACCGCTACGAGAGCCACCACCGGGTGACGATCTCCGACGCGGCCCTCGAGTCGGCCGTGGACCTCTCGAGCCGCTACATCACCGGCCGCTGCCTGCCCGATAAGGCGATCGACGTGATCGACGAGGCGGGGGCCCGCGTGCGGCTCAAGGCGATGACCAAGCCGCCAGACCTCAAGGAGATCGACGACGAGGTCGAGAAGCTCAACAAGGAGAAGGAGGAGGCGGTCGCCAACCAGGACTTCGAGAAGGCGGCGGCGCTCCGCGACCAGGCCGACAAGCTCAAGAAGAAGAAGCAGCAGATGACCCGCGACTGGCGGGACAAGAGTCGCGAGACCGACGGCGTGGTCGACGAGGAGGTGATCGCCGAGGTCGTCTCCAAGATGACCGGCATCCCGCTGACCCGGATGAGCACCGAGGACCAGGCCCGGCTGATGGGCATGGAAGACGAGCTCCACAAGAAGGTGATCGGCCAGGAGACGGCCATCAAGAGCGTCTCCAAGGCGGTCCGGCGGAGTCGCTCCGGCCTCAAGGATCCGAAGCGGCCGATCGGCTCGTTCGTGTTCGCGGGGCCGACGGGCGTGGGCAAGACGCTGCTCGCCAAGGCGCTCGCGCAGTTCATGTTCGGCGACGCCGACGCGCTGATCCAGGTCGACATGAGCGAATACATGGAGAAGCACAACGTCAGTCGGCTGATCGGCGCCCCGCCGGGCTACGTCGGCTTCGAGGAGGGGGGGCAACTGACGGAGAAGATCCGCCGCCGTCCCTACGCCGTCGTCCTGCTCGACGAGATCGAGAAGGCCCATCCCGACGTGTTCAACATGCTCCTGCAGGTGATGGAAGAGGGGCGGCTGACCGACTCGTTCGGTCGCAACGTCGACTTCCGCAACACGATCCTGATCATGACCACCAACGCGGGGGCCGAGGCGATCAAGAACGAGGCCGCCTTCGGCTTCCAGAAGCCCGACGGCGACGCCTCGTACGACAGCATGAAGGGCCGGGTCAACGAGCGGATCGAGAAGGTGTTCCGGCCCGAGTTCTTGAACCGGCTCGACGACGTGATCGTGTTCCACCACCTCACCATCGATGACCTGAAGAAGGTGATCGACATCGAGCTGGAGAAGGTCCGCGAGCGGCTTCTGGAGCGTGGGCTGAAGCTCGAGTTGACCGACGAGGCCAAGCAGTTCCTGATCAAGAAGGGATCCGACACCGACTTCGGCGCCCGGCCGCTGCGGCGGGCACTCGAGAACTACATCGAGGATCCCGTCAGCGAGGAGCTCCTGAAGGGCGAGTTCGAGGGCAAGGACACGATCCGGGTGGACTGCACCGAGGTGGCCGGCAAGAAGCGGCTCTCCTTCACGGGGCTCACGACCGCCGAGCCGGTGGCCGTCGCACCGGCGGACGGCGGCGCGGCCTGACGGTCACGGCCGCGTTTCCCTGAAACCCCCGAGTTTCCCGGCCTCGTGGCGGCTGCGGGAGCCTCACGTAATTTCCACGGAATCCTCATAAAGCCGGCGCGGCTTTTCCGATGAGGGGCCTTGTGCCGCAGGGGCAGACCTTGCGGCCGAGGCACCCGGGGTTCGCATCTTGCCTAGTTTCTCGGTTAGCCGCTGGATCGCGGCGTGGGCGCGTTGCCGCGGGGCCGCCCTTGTTCGACTGCTCGTGCTGGCGGCCGCGCTGGCTCCTTGGACTCACGGCTTCGCCGATGAGCCCGGGGTCTTGGCGGTCGATGACGACGCTGCCGTGTCGCTGCCGTTCTCGGCCGACTTCGCCGACCTGGCCGACCCGATTGTGGTTGACGAACTGCCCGCGATCGGGGTGACCGATGGCGAGAACCTCGGCGTGCCCCTTGTGCCCTTCGATCCGGACGTGATCCTCGCGCAGAAGGTCCAGGATCCGGCGATCGAGACCGTCGATGAGATGACCGCCCGGCCGTCTGGTTCGGGATCCTCGGCGGGCGGCAGGAGCTCGGCGGGAAACTGGTGGGACTCGATCCGCGATCCGGCCATTCAGACGGTCGACGAACAGACCCGAGGAGCCGTGAAGGCGAAGGACAAGGAGTGGTACGAGCGGATCAACATCCGCGGCTACACCCAGTTTCGAATCAACAGCACCCTCTGGAACGACAAGAGCCAGGCCGAACCCTACCATCCGGGCGACCGCTCCGTCGGGCCCGACGGCGAGTTCTTCATCCGTCGCTGCCGGATCATCTTCTCGGGCGACCTGAGCGACCGGCTCTACTTCTACATCCAGCCCGACTTCGCCTCGAGTGTGGCCGGGGCGCGGGATGGCGTCATCAACTACACGCAGCTCCGCGACTGCTACGGCGACGTCTACCTCACGGAAAACAAGGTCAACCGGGTGCGCATCGGGCTCTCGAAGGTGCCCTTCGGCTGGGACAACATGCAGTCGAGCTCGAATCGCATCCCGCTCGACCGCTCCGACCCGATCAACAGCCCCATCAACGGCGAACGCGGGATGGGGGTCTTCTATTACTGGACGCCCGAGTTCGCCCAGGACCTCTACAAGGAGGTGCTCGACGAAGGCCTTAAGGGCTCGGGCAACTACGGGGTGTTCGGGATCGGAGCCTACAATGGGCAAGGGGTGTCTCGGGCCGACGCCAACGACAACATGCACTTCGTGATGCGGCTGGAGGTGCCCTGGAAGACGCCGAGCGGTCAGATCATGGAAGCCGGCGTGCAGGCTTACACCGGCCGCTACTCGCCATACCTCGCCCCGATCGACACGGCCTTTGGCGAGGTCGTTCCCACGGTCGATCCCGAGAACGGTGTGCTCGACCAGCGGATTGCGGGCACGTTCGTCTACTACCCGCAGCCCTTCGGGGTCACGACCGAGTGGAGTGTCGGGGACGGCCCGCAGTTGACCAACCTCGACCAGCCGGTGCCGGTGATCGTGAGCAAGCCGCTCAACGGCGGCTACGTGCTCTTCAACTACAAGCTCGACACCGAGGACTCGGGGATCTTCTTTCCCTTCCTCCGCTGGCAGCAGTACAACGGCGGCTACCTCTGGGAGCGAAACTCGCCCGATACCTTCGTCAATAGCTTCGACATGGGCGTAGAGTGGCAGATCCAGCCCCAGATGGAGTTCACAATGGAGTACGACTTTGCGAACCGGACCAATACGGGGGCCGACGCGCA
>JBILOA010000112.1:0-6132 GCA_044374735.1 Pirellulales bacterium
ACTCCCTCGGCCGGGAGCGGTTTATGACCTTCGGTTTCCGGCAGGTGACGAGCCCCGCCGCGCGGTTTCGCACGTTTCCAGCCTGGCTCGCGCTGGGTGCACTCGACAAGGTGTTCGTGCGGGGCGAGATCGAGGTCCGCCACGCCCGCGTGGTCCGCACGAGCCTCGCCAAGGCGGCCAGCGATCACCTGCCGGTGGTGGTGGACTTTCACCTCCGGTGACGCCGCTCCGGGCTCGCCACTCCCGCAGCGTTACCCGGCCAGGGCCTCGTGGGCGGCGGCGATCGTGGCGGCGATGTCGGCGTCGGTGTGGGAGGCCGAAATGAAGAGCGCCTCGTACTGGCTGCACGGGAGATAGACGCCGCGGTCGATCATCGCCCAGAAGAACGCGGCGTAGCGGGCCTTGTCGGATTGGCTGGCCGTCCTCCAGCCGCGTACCGGCACGGGCTGCGGACCCGGCTGGAAAAACATCGTCATCATGCTGCCCACCCTCGCCACCCACACGGGCATCCCCGCTGCGGCGGCCGCGGCGCGAAAGCCCGCCTCGAGGGCGGCGCCGTGTCGCTCCAGCAGCGCGTAGGGGGACTCGTCGCGCAGCACCTCGAGCGTGGCGGTGCCCGCGGCCACCGCCAGCGGATTACCGGCGAGCGTGCCGGCCTGAAACACCTTGCCGGCAGGGAGAACGTGGTCCATCAGGTCGGCGCGGCCGCCGTAGGCCGCCAGAGGCAGGCCGCCCCCCACGATCTTGCCGAGGATCGTGAGGTCGGGAACCACGCCCAGGATTTCCTGCGCTCCGCCCAGGGCCAGGCGAAACCCGGTCATCACCTCGTCGAACACGAGCAGGGCGCCGTGCTCGCGGGTAAGCCGCCGCGCGGTCGCCAAAAACTCGGCCTCCGGCCGCACGAGCCCCATGTTGCCCACCACCGGTTCGAGCAAGACCGCCGCGATCGAGTCGCCCGCGGTGCGAAAGGCCTCCTCGAGTTCCTGTGGCTCGTTGTATTCGAGCACCACCGTGTCGCGGGCCGTGCCGGCCGTCACACCGGGCGAATCAGGCACGCCGAGCGTGGCGGCGGAGGAGCCCGCGGCCACGAGCAGGCTGTCGCCGTGGCCGTGGTAGTTGCCTGCGAACTTCACGATCTTGTCGCGGCCGGTGAAGCCGCGGGCCAGGCGGACGGCGCTCATCGCCGCCTCCGTCCCCGAACTCGTCATCCGCACCTTCTCGATCGAGGGCACCGCTGCGACGATCAGTTCCGCCAGCCGGCTTTCGGCCTCCGTGGGCGCGCCGTAGCTGGTGCCCGTGGCGAGTGCGGCCTCGATGGCCGCGACGACGCGGGGATGGCGGTGGCCGAGAATCATGGGCCCCCATGAGCCGATGTAGTCGAGGTAGCGGTTGCCGTCGATGTCGGTCAGCCACTGCCCCTGGGCCTGGCGGAAGAAGATCGGCTCGCCGCCGACGCCGCCGAAGGCGCGGGCCGGGGAGTTGACGCCGCCCGGAATCAGTTGCCGCGCCTTGGCGAACGCGGCCTGACTGGCGCGGCGGCGGGCAGCGGTGACGGCGGACGGGGTGGACGGCATGGAGGGCGATTCCGGTTCTTGGGGATACGGTCCTTCAGTCTTGGCCATCGAGCAGGCTCCGGGCCTCGGCAACGGCTTCCGCCGCGTGGGGCCGCGTCCCGTACATCTCGACGAGCCCGGCGAGAAGTTCGCGGCTTCGCTCGACGAGTTCGGGACGATCCGCCTCCGGCGCTTCAGCGGCCTCCGCCAGGAGTGCCCGGGCCTCTGCCAGCGTGGCTGCCGCCCGCGCAAGATCCTCGGTGCGCTCGCGGGCGGCGAGCGGGCCGACCCGCTCGATCTGACGCCGCACGAGATCGAGCCAGAGCGGGAGATCCACGTCGGCCGACGGTGGGTCGTTGCCGTGCAGCGTCAGAATCGCCTCCAGCGCCGCGAGGCAGGCCAGCGGGCTTTCCGACTCGCGGGCGACCGCGGAGCGGTAGTCGCGCTCGATGGGCGGCAGGACCGCGTCGCTCCGGGGCCGGCGCCGCACCCGTCGTTCCAGGGCGTCGAGCTCGATCTCGTGCTCGAGGCTGCGGATCGAGTCGGCCCGCGGGTCCGCGGGGAATCGCGTCAGGAACAGCTCGATCAACGGGCGGGCATCGCGGAGGTCGCCGGCGGGGGCGTCAGCAATGTCGCGGATCCGGTCGTGGAGCTGGTCGGCCGAAAGGGGTTGGAGGATCACGTATCCCCCGGCGAGCATCGCGGCGACGAGCCCGCCCGCGGCCGCGATTCGGATCCACCGGTCACGTCGGGCGACTCTGGCGGCCTCGGCCTTGGCGACGCGGTCGAGCTCCTCGACCGTGGTGAAGCGGTTGGCTGGCGGGGTCGCCGCGGGCTCGAGGCCGCGGTTGGGTTGAGTGGCCCGGTGGGCGAGCGAGCTGCCGTCGCGGCCGGTGGGCGGTGTGACCGCCTGCGTCGGGCCGGGCTCGGGCGAGCCGACCGTGCCGCGGGCCACACCGGCGGTGACCTGGGTGGCCGCGAGCAGGTCGATGCCGCTACCGCCGGATGCGGCGGCGATCGGCCGCGTGGGCTCCGCGCCGCGGGGATGGGCGGCGGTGGCACCGGCCACCCGCCCCGGATCGACCGGTGGCTCGGTCCGACTCGCTTGATCGAGAGCCGCCAGACTGCGACCCACCGCCAGGGCGCTCGGGGGACGATCCGCCGGATCCTTCGACAACAGCCTGGCCACGAGGTCGTCGACCGCCTCGGGCACCCCCGGCACGATCGCCGAAACCCGGGGCGGCTGCTCCTTGCGCTGCCGCCGCAGCACCTCCGTCACGTCGCCGCCGCGAAACGGCGGCCTCCCGGTGAGCATCGCGAACATCACGAGGCCGAGCGCGTAGAGATCGACCCTGGCGTCGACCGCCGCCCCGGCGGCCTGCTCTGGCGCCATGTACTCCGCCGTGCCGACGACGGTGCCGGCCTGCGTCTGGCCAGTGTCCCCAAACAGCCGGGCGATGCCGAAGTCGGCCAGCTTGACCCGCGTCTCGGAGCCGGGATCGTCGGGAAAAAGCAGGTTGGCCGGCTTGATGTCGCGGTGCACGATGCCCCGATCGTGGGCCGACTTCAGCGCTCGCGTGACGTCCGCGGCGATCGTGGCCGTGTCCCGCCAGTCGAATCGCTGCCCCGAACGGAGGATCTCCTCCAGGCTGCGGCCGCGGACGAGCTCCATCGCGAAGAACGGCCGCCCGTCATCCTCGCCAAAGGCCAACAGCTGCACGATCCCCGGGTGACGCAGCGCCTTGAGCGCCTCGATCTCCGCCGCAAACCTCGCCCGCAGCCCCGAGTCGTCGCCGAGGTGGGCCGACAGCGTCTTGACGGCCACGCCCACGCCCGCCTCGTCGACGGCCTCGAACACGGTCCCCATGCCTCCGCGACCGAGTCGGCCGCGGATCGTGTACGGTCCCAGGCGGGTTGGATCCATGCCGGATAGTCTATCCGGTTCGGTTCGCGACCGGAGGCTCGGGCATCCGGCGTCCGCCTCCTGACCCCCGCGAGTTTCCCCGGCCTGCATGAACGGTTCTCAATCGCCCACCGGCACCCCTGGCACAAGGCTGCTTCCCGCCGCGACCAACCAGGCCCGTGGCCTGGCCGCCTACGCGATCGACTTCCTGCGTCGCGACCCACGGCCGATCGGGCCGGCCACGCTCGAACTGCTCGAGCGGTTTCATCTGGATAGCGTGGGGTGCGGTGTCTCGGCGCTTGCCGCTCGCGCCAATGCACCGACCGTGCTCCGCGGCGAGGCGCTCGGCACGGCGCCGGCCGCCGGCACCCACGGCGCCTGCTGCCTCGGCTCGCGCCGCCGCTGCCTGGCCGAGCGGGCCGTCACCGCCAACGCCTCGGCCGTCCGCGAGTGGGACTCCAACGGGACCAACTTCGGCCACGACGAGGCGCGGGGCCGCACGGCCGGCGAGTTCGGCCACAACGACTACTATCCGGTGGCGATCGCGGCGGCGACCGAGGCGGGGCTCGACGGGAACGCCACGCTTCGGGTGATGCTCCTAATCGACGAGATCAGGGGGCGGCTGGCCGAGGTTTTTCCCCTGCGGAAGTACGCCATCGACCACGTGCACCACGGCACGGTCGCCTCCGCCGCCGCGTTCACGGCGGCGCTCGGCGGAGATGAGGACCAGATCGAGTCGGCGATCGGGATGGCGGTGGCCCACTACGTGCCGTTTCGGGCAATCCGCGCCGGCCATCAGCTGTCCGACAGCAAGGGCGCCTCGGCGGCGCTGGCAGCGGAGGCCGCGGTGATGTGCGGCCGGCGGGCACTGGCGGGCTTCGTCGGCCCGCAGGACGTGTTTCGCAATCCCCTGGCGATCTACCGGCTCAACCAGCCCACCGCGGCCGACCGCAGCCCCTTCGATCTCGAGCTCGGTCTCGAGGGGGACGCGTTCGCGATCCACGCGATGCACTTCAAGCTCGGGCTCTACGAGCACCAGTCGGCCGGTGCCCTGCAGTCACTCGTCGATCTGTTCGCCCGGCATCCGGCAATGGCGGCCGAGCTGGCCGGGATCCGGCGGATCCGGGTGGTGATCTACGAGCCTGCCTACTCGATCATCGCCGACCCCGCGAAGCGCACGCCCACCACGCGACAGTCGGCCGACCACTCGTTGCCCTACATCCTGGCCCGCACGCTGCTCAAGGCCGCGGCGGCCGCCGGCGGCGGGCCCCCGGGCTGGGAGGCCCTGATGCTCCTGCCCGACGACTACTCCGACGCGGCGATCCGTGATCCGGCGGCGGCGCGGCTGATCGAGCGGATCGCGATCGAGCATGGCGGCGCCGAGTACGACGGTCTCTATCCCGACGGCATCCCGACGCGGGTGGTGATCGAGCACGAGTCGCTCGGCACGCTCGACGGCGGTCTGGTTCGGCATCCGTTGGGGCATGCCCGGGCAGACGCAGCGCGGACGGCCGCGGTCGTGGACCTCAAGTTCGACCGGCTTGTGGCCGGGGCCGTGGACGATCCGGCGGCGCTGCGAATGCAGGTGCGATTGGCCGGCAAGACACCCTCCGAGGTGGCGGAGCTTTATGCGTTTCCCATTCACGGGTGTGATCCCGGTTGACAAGCCCGTGGGGGCCACGTCGCGGCAGGTCGTCGACGCCGTGGCCCGCGCGCTGGCGATGAAGGCCGTCGGCCATGCCGGCACGCTCGACCCGCTCGCGGAGGGCGTCGTGGTGGTCTGCGTGGGGAACGCCACGAAGCTCGTCGACTACCTCCATCAGCAGTCGAAGCAATACCAGGCCGTCTTTCTCTTGGGCCGCTCGAGCCCGTCGGACGACCTCGAGACGCCGGTCGTGGAGGAGGCTGAGCCGCGCCGGCCGGCACGTGAGGAGATCGACTCGGCGCTGGGCGGCTTCCGGGGCGAGATCCTGCAGCGGCCCTGCGACTATTCCGCGGTGCACGTCGGCGGTCAGCGGGCCTACCGGCTGGCCCGCAAGGGACGGGAGATCGAGATCGCGGCCAAGCCGGTGCGGATCGACCGGCTGGAAATCACGGGCTACGACTGGCCCCGGCTCGCGCTCGACGTGGACTGCTCGACGGGGACTTTCATCCGCGCCATCGGCCGCGATCTGGCCGCCGTCCTCGGTACGACCGCCGTGATGGAGGGGCTCGTGCGCACGGCGGTGGGGCCCTTCACGCGTGACGCCTCCCTCCCGCTCGCCGATGTCACGCCCGACTCAGTCAGCGCTGCCCTGCTGCCCGCGGTAGCCGCCGTGCCGCATCTGCCCCACATCACGCTCGCCGACGCGGTGCTCGACACGGCGATCCGCGGCGGGCTGATCGACGTGCCTCCGGTCGACGGCTCGGAGGCCTCTGCCCCGGCCGCAACGCTCGCCGCGTGCGACGAGGCGGGCGACCTCGTGGGCATCCTCCAGCCGCATTCGTCCGGCCGTTGGCGGCTCAGACCCAACTTCCGCGGCGCGGGGTAGGCCTCACCAGTAGACGTATCGCTCGAACTTCTCGCGGTCCGCCTTCGGCAGCGCCGCGAGATCCGGCACCACCCAGCGGTTGTCTTCGGCGTCGATCAGGAGTTTGCCGTCCTCGCCGAAGTCGACGGCCTGGCTCTGGGTCCAG
>JBILOA010000113.1:0-6121 GCA_044374735.1 Pirellulales bacterium
TCGACCGGCTGTTCGTGCCGGAGATGGCGGTCGGCAGCAACCAGGACCGGAAGATTCTCTGGGTCGTCGGAGCCGACGACCTGGTTTCGGCCCGCGAAGTGACGATCGGCCAGAAGGTGGGATCCTGGATCGCCGTGGCGGCGAACGACGCGACCCGGCCGCTCACCGTGGCCGACCGGATCGTGGTCCGCGGGCTGCAGCGGTGCCGGGAAGGGAAGCCGGTCAAGCCGGTGGCCGCCGCCGACAGCAGCCTCGACCTGGCGAGCTTCGTCGTGCCGGCGTCGCCCGAGCCGCCGCCGGTGAGCCCGCCCCCGAAGCCCACCGCTCCCCCGCCGTCGTCGAACGCACCGGCACCGCCGGTCGCCCCCCCGCCCACGCCGACGCCCGCGGTGGAGTCACTGCCGGCCCCGGGCGAGCCGTCGTCGTGATCTCGCGATTCTTCATCCGTCGGCCGATCTTCGCGGCCGTGATTTCGATCATGATCACGCTGGCCGGCGGCGTGAGTCTGCTGTCGCTGTCGATCTCGCTGTTTCCGCCGATCGCCCCGCCGATCGTGCAGGTCGTCTGCTCCTACCCCGGGGCCAACGCCGCGGTCGTGACCGACACGATCGCCGCCCCGATCGAGCAGCAGGTCAACGGCGTCGACCGGCTGCTCTACATGCAGTCGCAGGCGACCAACGACGGCACCTACGTGCTCCAACTCACGTTCGAGGTCGGAGCCAACGCCAACCTGGCGCTCGTGCAGACCCAAAACCGCGTCCAGCTGGCGATGCCGCTGTTGCCTTCCGTCGTCCAGAAGCAGGGCGTGAGCATCAAGAAACGGTCGCCCGACATCCTGATGACGGTCGACCTGATCTCGCCCGACGGGCGGTACGACGACCTGTTCATGAGCAACTACGCCACGGTGCACCTCCGCGACGAGCTGTTGCGCTGTTCGGGCGTCGGCGACATCCTGCTGCTGGGGCAGCGTGACTACTCGATGCGGATCTGGCTCGACCCCCAACAGCTCGCCGCGCGGGGGCTCAGCTCCAAAGATGCCCGCGACGCGATCGCCGCGCAAAACGTGCCGGTGCTCGGCGGGATCAGCGGCCAGCCGCCGACGGCCGCGGGCCAGCAGCTCGAGCTCGCCGTGGCCGCCACGGGGATGCTCTCCACGCCCGAGGAGTTCGGCGCCATCGTGCTCCGGGCCGACCCTTCGGTGGCGGGCACGCCCGTGGTGCGGTTGCGGGACGTCGCCCGGATCGAGCTGGGGGCGGCCGGATACGACCAGAGCTGTCGCTACAACGGCAAGCCGGTGGTGGGCTTGGCCGTCTTTCAGCTGCCCGACACCAACGCGCTCGAGTGCTCGTGGGCGGTGCAGGCGAAGATGAAGGAGCTCGCCACCCGGTTTCCGCTCGGGCTCGAGTACGTGATCGCCTACGACACGACTCCGTTCATCACCGAGTCGATCCTGGAGGTGGTCAAGACGCTCCGCGAGGCGATCGTGCTCGTGGCGCTGGTGGTGTTGTTGTTTCTGCAGAGCTGGCGGGCGACGCTGATCCCGCTCATCGCCGTGCCGGTGGCGATCGTGGGCACCTTCGCCGCCATGGCGGCCATGGGCTTCAGCCTCAACACACTCTCGCTGTTCGGCCTCGTGCTCGCGATCGGGATCGTGGTGGACGACGCCATCGTGGTGGTCGAGAACGTCGAGCGATGGATTGCGCAGGGGCTGGAGCCCCACGCGGCGGCGGAGAAGGCGATGGACGAGGTCACGGGCCCGGTGATCGGCGTGGCGGCGGTGCTCTCGGCCGTGTTCGTGCCCTGCGCCTTCATCGGCGGCGTCACCGGCTTGTTCTTCCGGCAGTTCGCCCTGACGATCGCCGTATCCACGATCCTCTCGGCGATCAACTCGCTCACGCTCAGCCCGGCGCTCGCGGCGATCTTGCTGCGGCCCCACGGCGCGCCGCCCGATCCGGTCGAGCGGTTGCTCAGCCTGGTGCTCGGGCCGATCTTCCGCGGCTTCAACTGGCTGTTTGACGCGGTCAGCGGCGGCTATGCACGGGGCGTGGAGGCGTTCTTGAGCCGCGGGCGGCTGGTGATGATCGCCTATCTCGCCCTGGTGTTCGTCACCTGGAAGGTTTTCGCCTGGTATCCGCAGGGGTTCGTGCCGCTGCAGGATCAGCGGTATCTGATCGCCACCGTGGAGTTGCCGGACGGCGCGGGCGTGCAACGCACCAGCGAGGTGCTGGACCGGGTCGACACGCTGGCCCGGTCGGTGCCCGGCATCGCCGACACGTTCACCGTCTCGGGAATGTCGCTCCTCTACAGCGCCAATGCCCCCCACTGGGGCTCGCTGTTTCTGATGCTCGACGAGTACGAGCATCGGCAGACGCCGGAGACCTCGATGTTCGGCATCATCCGCGCCGTCCGCGAGCGGTGCCGGCAGGAGATTCCCGATGCCCAAGTGGGCGTCTATCCGGCACCGCCGGTCAAGGGGCTGGGCATGGCGGGGGGCTTCAAGTTCTACCTGCAGGATCGCGGCAGCCTGGGGCCGCAGGTGATGCAGGAGGCGAGCGGGAAGCTCGTGGCGACCATGGAAGGGTGGAAGCTGCCGTTCGTGGGCGGCAACTACCGGGCCGACTCGCCGCAGTATTTTCTCGACATCGACCGCGACAAGATTCGCTCGCTCGGCATCCCCGTATCGTCGGTCTTCGCCGCGCTGCAGATGGACGTGGGCTCCATCTACGTCAACAACTTCAGCCGCTTCGGTCGGTCCTGGCAGGTGAAGCTGATGGCTGACGAGGACTTCCGCAGTCGCCTCGACGACCTGGGCGAACTGAAGGTGGCCGGCCGGGACGGGACGATGGTGCCGCTGGCGACCGTGATGACCGTCCGACAGTCGATGGGGCCGGCCATCCTGATGCGGTACAACCTCTATCCGGCCGCCCCGATCACCGGGATTCCCAACCCCTTCGAGGGCGGTTCGGTGCTGATCGACCGCGTGGCGGCGGCGACCCGCGACCAACTCCCCGAGAGCTTCTCCTACGAATGGTCCGAGGTGTTCTTGCTGCAGATCACGGCGGGCAACACGGCGGCCGTGCTGCTCGGGCTGGGCGTGATGCTCGTGTTTCTCGTGCTTGCGGCGCTCTACGAGAGCTGGTCGCTGCCGCTGGCGGTGATCCTCGTCGTGCCGCTGTGCCTGCTGGCGGCGGTCGCGGGGCTGGTGGTGGCGCGGCTGCCGATCGACATCCTGGCGCAGGTCGGGCTCGTGGTGCTGGTGGGCCTGGCCAGCAAGAACGCGATCCTGATCGTGGAGTTTGCCCGCCAGCTCCAGGCCGAGGGGCACGACGCCCGCTCGGCCGCGGCCACGGCCAGCCGGCTGCGGTTGCGGCCGATCCTGATGACGTCGCTGGCCTTCATCCTGGGCGTCCTCCCGCTGGTGCTGGCCCGGGGCGCGGGAGCCGAGCTCCGCTGGTCGCTGGGGATCACGGTCTTCGCCGGCATGATCGGCGTGACGCTGTTCGGTATCTTCCTGACGCCGGTGTTCTACGAGATCCTCGCGCGGCTCGGCGACCGGCTGCAACGCGTGGCCCCGGAAGGGGAGCGGTGACCCGATGATCGCAGGCTTCTTCATCGAGCGGCCGATCTTCGCGTCGGTGATCTCCATCGTCTTGGTGCTCTGCGGCGGCGTCGCCGCTCTCACGCTGCCCACCACCCAGTATCCCGACATCACGCCGCCCACGATCGAGGTTTCCACCGTCTATCCCGGGGCCAATGCCGAGCTCGTTCGCGACACGATCGCCGCCCCGATCGAGCAGCAGGTCAGCGGCGTGGAGCGGGCCCTCTCGCTGAGCTCCCAGTGCACGAACGACGGCCGCTACCGGCTGACCGTCACCTTCGAGCCCGGCACCGACCTCAACATGGCCCAGGTGCTCACGCAGGTGCGGGTCACGCTGGCGATGCCGATCCTGCCCGACCTCGTGCAGCGCGAGGGGGTCGCGGTGCTGAAGAAGTCGCCGGCGGCGATGATGATCGTCAACTTCACGGCCGCGAAGGATGCGTCCGGCGCGCCGCTCTACGACGAGATCTTCCTTTCGAACTACGCCACGATCCAGATTCGCGACGAGCTGCTCCGGGTGGAGGGCATCGGCGACATCGACTTCATCGGGCAGCGCGACTACAGCATGCGGGTCTGGCTCGATCCCGAGAAGATGGCCGCGGTCGGCCTCTCGGCGAGCGACATCCGCAATGCGCTCGAGAAGCAGAACTATCAGATCGCCGCGGGCAGCGTCGGCCAGCAGCCCGCCCCGACCGGCCAGGCCTTCCAGATTCCGCTCTCCGCCCTGGGGCGGCTGGTGACGGCCGCGGAGTTCGGCGACATCATCGTCAAGGAAGCCGGCGCGGAATCCGGTGACGTGGCCAGCGCGATCGTGCGGCTGCAGGACGTGGGCCGGGTGGAGCTCGGGGCGCAGTTTTACGACCAGATCTGCCGGCTCGACGGCCAGCCGAGCGTGGGCATGAACATCTACCAGCTCCCCGGCTCCAACGCGATCGCGGCGGCTGCCGCCGTGCGCGCGAAGCTGGCGGCGCTCGCCGAACGGTATCCCAAGGGCCTCGAGGCACGGGTCGTCTACGACACCACGCCCTTCATCGAGGAGTCGAAGGCCGAGGTGCTCAAGACGCTCCGCGACGCGATCATTCTCGTGGCCCTGGTGGTGCTGCTGTTTTTGCAGAACTGGCGGGCCACGCTGATTCCGCTCGTTGCCGTGCCGGTGGCGATCGTGGGCACGTTCGCCTTCATGGCGGGGTTGGGCTTCAGCCTCAACAACCTCTCCCTGTTCGGACTGGTGCTGGCGATCGGAATCGTGGTCGACGACGCGATCGTCGTGGTCGAAAACGTCGAGCGCTGGATCGAGCACGGGCTGTCGCCGCGGGAGGCGTCGTTCAAGGCGATGGAAGAAGTCACGGGGCCGGTGATCGGCGTGGCGCTGGTTCTGTGCGCCGTGTTCGTGCCCTGCAGCTTCATCGCCGGCATCGTGGGGCAGTTTTTCCGCCAGTTCGCCCTCACGATCGCCGTCTCCACCCTGCTGTCGGCCGTCAACTCGCTGACCCTCTCTCCGGCGCTGGCCGCGATCCTGCTCAGGCCCAAGCACGCGCCTCCCGACATCGTCGACCGGGCCCTCCAGTTTTCCTGTGGCTGGATCTTCCGTGGTTTCAACGCCGCGTTCGCCGCCATCGTGGAGGGCTATGCCTGGGTGGTGGGGGGAGCGCTGCGGCTGACCACCGTGATCCTGCTTGGGTTCGTCGGGCTGCTGGGCGTCACGTGGCAGTTGTTCGCACTGACTCCCGTCGGCTTCATCCCGCAGCAGGACAAGGGATATCTGATCGCCGACGTGGTGCTCCCGGATGGCGCCAGCGTGCAGCGGACGTCCGAGGTGATGGCGGCGCTCGAGCGGCGGGCCCTCGACGAGCCGGGCGTGGCCCACGCCGTGTCGGTCTCCGGGCGGTCGCTCGTGCTCGGTGGCAATGCCCCCAACTGGGGCGCGATGTACGTCATGCTCGACGAGTTCTCCAAACGGCACGGGCATGACGGGTCGGCCGACGCGATCGCGGCCCGGCTCCGGGCCGATTGGCAGGAGACCGTGCGCGACGCCCGGATCCAGGTGTTCGGCCCGCCGCCCGTGGACGGCCTCGGCACCGTGGCCGGTTTCAAACTCGCCCTCGAGGATCGGGGCGACTACGGTCTCGCCCAGTTGGAGCAGGCCGCCGAGCAGCTCACGCAGGTGGCCCGGGACGACAGCCGTCTGACCGGGCTGTTCACCAATTTTTCCGCCAGCACTCCCTGGCTTTTTCTCGACATCGATCGCGACAAGGCCGCGGCGGTCGGCGTGAAAATGGAAGACCTGTTCGAGACCCTGCAGGTGCAGCTCGGTTCGTCGTACATCAACAACTTCAACCGGTTCGGCCGCTCGTGGCAGGTCAACGTGCAGGCCGACGCGGGCCACCGGGCCGACATCCGCCGCGTGATCGACGAGTTGAAGGTGCCGAACGCGAATGGCGAACCGGTGCCGCTCTCGACGCTCGTGCAGGTGAAGGATCGGGTCGGCCCGTCGCTCGTGATGCGATACAACCTGTACCCGGC
>JBILOA010000114.1:0-6111 GCA_044374735.1 Pirellulales bacterium
CTCATGGCCCCTGGCCTCGAGCTCCCGCCGCAGGAGATCGCGGCCGGCGGCGGCTCTCACGAGCAGAAACCGGCCGCCGGGCGGCTGCTCGGCGAGGGCCTCCACGAGCCCCTCGGAGCGATAGTCGCCCGGCACGAGATCGCAGACGTAGCCGGCTGCCTCGAGGCTCGCACGGGTCGCCGGGCCGATGGCCGCCAGCCGGGCCGTTCCCAACGCCCGTCCGTCGCGGCCGGCCAGCCGCAGGCGGTCGAGAAATCCGCGCACGCCGTTGGCGCTCGCAAACACGATCCAGTCGTAGGTGTCGAGCCGGCCGATCGCGGCATCGACCGCCGCCCAACTGGCGGGCGGGCCGATCGAGATCACCGGGGCGAGGATCGGCTTGCCCCCCGCGGCCCGGATCCGGGCCACGAGCTCGGCCTGCTGCCCGGCTGGGCGGGTCACGATCACCTCACAGCCGGCGAGCGGCCCGATGGCGGCCACCGCGACGACGGGACCGACGATCATCACCGCCGGCGACTGCCAGCCTTCGCGGGAGGCATCCGCGGCGCACGTCCCCAGGGTCGACGTGGCCTGCCGCTCGTCGGGCCACGAACAGCGGCTCACAAGGGTGACCGGCGTGTCGGCGGGCCGGCCGGCAGCGATCAGGTCGCGCGACCAGCCCGTCAGCTGCTCCACGCCCATGTAGATGGCCAACGTGCCGGGGAGCGCCGCCAACGGACGAAAGTCGACCGGCTCGGTCTTGCCACGGGCCTCGTGGCCGGTGACGAGCGTCAGGCTCGAGGCCGTGGTCCGGCTCGTCAGCGGCACGACCGCGGCGGCGGCGGCCGCGAACGCCGCCGTCACGCCCGGTACGATTTCGACGGCGATGCCCGCGCGCCGCAGCGGCTCGAGCTCCTCCGCCAGCCGCGCGAACACGGTCGGATCGCCCCCCTTGAGCCTGACCACGGCCCGGCCGGAGGCGGCGAGCCGCGCGAGCAACACCCCGGTGGTGGCGCCGGGATCGGGATCGCCGAGATCGCCCCGGTCGACCGCGATCCGTTCGACGCCCTCGGGAATCTCCGCCAACACGGCCTGCGGCACCAGCCGGTCGTGCACCACGACGTCGGCGGCGCGCAGCCGCTCGAGGCCCCGGAGCGTGAGCAGGTCGGCGGCACCCGGCCCGGCGCCCACGAACGTGACCATGCCGGAAGTGGACGGGGATTCAGGCGGCACGAGCGGCGCGGGCGAGGACGTCACGCGGTGGGGTTTGAGGGGAAACGCCGATCAACCTAGACTCTGCTGATTCGGGCCGTCGAGGCGGCTCGTGGTTCTCAGGCGGCACCGGCGTGTGTCGCCGTCACGCATCCTCACCGGTCATGGCCAACGAGTCTACCGCGGCAGCCCCCGTCCCCGCCGATCCGGCCCTCTCCCCCTCGTGGGCGGCTCTTTCGGCGGCGGATCGCTCCCGGCTGATGCAGTGCTTCCGGACGGGCACCCAGGCCGCCGGCAACGCCCAGTATGCGATCGACATGTTCTCCGCCTGCGTCAACGGCGACCCGGGCAACGCGGTCTTCCTCCAGGCCTTCCTCGCGGCCCTGCGGCGGAAATTCGGGGCGAAAAAAAGCGGCACGTTCACCTCGCTGCTCTCGGCCGGCGGGCGGACGGGCATGAAGCGGGCGGCGTCCAACGCCCAGTGGCGCGACGTCATCAAGCAGGGCGTCGAGATTCTCAAGTCGAACCCGGCCGACCACGCCTGCCTGCTGGCGATGGCCGAGGCCTGCGGCAACCTGATGTTCGTCGACTGCCAGGCGGTCTATCTCCGGGCGGCTCTCGATGCCGCGCCGGCCGACGCGGAGGTCAACCGCCAGTGCGGCCGGTTCGCCGCCAGCCAGGGCAACTTCGACCAGGCGATCGAGTGCTGGCGGCGGATCGCGCGGATCAAGGGGCTGGCCGAGGAGGCGGACCGGGAGATCGCCCAACTCTCGGTCGACAAGACGATCACGGCCGGCAAGGGGCTCGTGGGCCGGGCCGGCAATCAGGCCGCCGCCGCGGAGCCGACCAAGGCCGGTGACCGACGGGCCGAGTTGATGCAGGCGCTGCGAGACAACCCCGCCGACGTCGACGGGACGCTGGAACTCGCCGACCTCTTCGAGCAGGACGGGCGGATCGACGAGGCGGAGAAACTGCTGGCGCGGGCGCTCTCCGCCTCCGGCAACGAGCTCAAGGTGCGTGAGCACGTCGAGGATCGGCAGCTGCGCTGGGCCAAGTCGAAGGTGATGATCGCCGAGCAGCGGCTGGCGACGAGCGACACGCCCGAACACCGCGAGACCGTCGACAAGCTCAAGCGGGCCCAGCTTCGGCAGGAGCTCGAGATCTTCGGGGCCCGCTGCAGCCGCTACCCCGAGAACCTGACCTGGAAGTACGAGCTGGCCCTGCGGCTGAAGGCCGCCGGGAAGTTTCCCGAGGCGATCCGCCACTTCCAGGAGGCGCTCAAGGACGTCCGCCGCAAGGGGTCCATCTCGCTCGAACTCGGCGAGTGCTTCCAGAGCATCAAGCAATACCCGCTGGCGATGCAGAACTACGAGGCGGCGGTGGAGGTGCTCACCGACCGGGAACTGGAACTCCGCAAGCGGGCCCTCTACCGGGCGGGGGTGCTGGCCGCCGGCCTCAAGGACCTCGACGCCGCCCAGAAGCATCTGTCGGCCGTGGCCGGCCTGGACTACGGTTACCGCGACGTGGCCGAGCGGCTGGACAAACTGCGTTCCGCGAAGGATAACGGGGGTCCGGAAGGCTGACCCCGCCGTCCGGCCGTCCACCACTCAACGCCACCGATCACCCGAGGATCTCATGCCCCATTCGGCCAGTGCCAAGAAGCGTCACCGTCAGAACCTCCGCGACCGTGAGCGGAATCGGCAGGCCAAGACGGTGATCAAGAACTCCATCCGCAAGGTGCTCGAGGCGGTGTCCGCCGGCGATGCCACCCTGGCACAGGAGCAGCTCAAGGGCGCGGCGAAGACGGCCGACCGGGCCGCGGCCAAGGGAACCATCCACAAGAATCGGGCTGCTCGCATCAAGTCGCGGCTCTCGTCCCGGGTCAAGGGCTTGTCGGCGGGCACTGCCGCGCCGGCCGCGAAGGGCCGCAAGTCGACCTCCGCCTGAGCGATCCCCAAGCCGGCCGGCCAGCAGTCGGCCGCGCTCGACCGGGGCAACTCACCAGACGATGCTCGCCGCATCGAACACGGGCCCTTCGACGCACGTGCGGCGGTAGTCCCAGCCTCCGTCGCGATCGCGGATCGGGGCGACGCACGTGAAGCAGATGCCGATGCCACAGGCCATCGGTGTTTCGAGCGACGCGTCGCAGGGGATGCCGTGGGACGCCGTCCACCGCGCCACGGCGGCCATCATCGCATCGGGACCACAGGTGGCCACCCGCAGCGCGGCGGCCGGCCCGAGCTTCCCGTCGGCGACGAGCCCGTCGAGCAGGTCGACGACGGTGCCACGCACGCCCGCCGTGCCGTCGAGCGTGGCCAGGTGGACCTCGCAGCCGGCGGCCTCGAAGTCGGCGACGTCGCCGAACACCGCCGCCGTCCGCCCGCCCCAGCAGAACGTGATCCGCTCCACACGGGCCCGCGTGCGGGCGGGCGAACCGTAGCGGACGAGGCCCGACCGCTCGCGGGCGAGCGCCAGGAGCGCCGTCTGCCCGATGCCGCCGGCGACGAGCACGAGATGGCCGACCGGAGGCGGATCGAAACCGTTGCCGAGCGGCCCCCAGATGGCCAGTTCCTCGCCGGGAGGCAGGCCCGCGAGGGCGGTCGTGAACCGGCCGTGCACCGCATAGACGAAGTCGACGTAGCGAGGCCGGCCATCGGGCCCGGAAAAGACGTCGTAAACGGCCAGGGGCCGGGCCAGGAGCGGGTCGGTGCGATCCGGGAGCCGAAGCATCGCAAACTGCCCCGGGAGCGCCGCGGCGGCCAGGGCCGGAGACTCGACCCGGATCCGCCAGGTTCGATCGGCGATCGGGCGATGAGCCACCACGGCCACGCGCTCGTGGCAGGGGCCGGTCGCCGCTGACCCGCAGGCCGCGGGACCGCCGGCTGTGGAGGCGCCGCTCATCATCCCTCTCCGCCGGGCCGCTGCTTCTTCGCCGCCCGCCACGTGGAGGCCTTACCGGCCCGCTTCCGCCGCCGGGGCCCTGCCGGAGGCCGCCCCGCAGCGGCCCCACCGGCGTCGCGGTCACGGCGGCCCTGACCGCCGGGCCTGCCGCCCGGCCCACCGACGCGACCGCCTTGTTGCCCACCCGCTCCGCCCCCGGGCCGTCCGCCCGGCCGCCGCTCGCCGTCCTGGCCTGCGCCCGGCCGCACCGCGCCGCGGCCCTGGCCGCCGGGCCTGCGGCCCTGGGTTCCGCCTGCACCTCGGTCGCGACCTGCCGGCCGACGGCCCGGTCCACCGGGGCCACGTCGCGGTCCCCTGCCCCGCTCGCCGGGCGGCGGCCCGAGCGGCTCCGAGCCGACGGCCGCGAGCGCCTCGCGGCGGAGCGCATCGACCTCGGTCCAGGCCAGTTGCCGCCACTGTCCGGGCAGCAGGTTGCCGAGTGTCAGCCCACCCACGGCCACCCGCTTGAGCTGATGCACCTTGTGGCCGAGCCGGGCAAGCATCCGGCGGATCTCGCGGTTCTTGCCCTCGTCGAGCACCATCTCGAGCACCGCGCTCTGCTTGTGCTGCGAGCGGACCGAGACCCGTTTGGCATGCACCTCGCCCTCGGCGAGCCGCACGCCCTGCTGCAGTTTCGCGAGCAACTCGGGCGACGGCACGCCGGCGACCTGGACGAGATATTTTTTCTCCACGCCATACCGTGGGTGGGCGAGGAGGTTGGCGAGATCGCCGTCGTTGGTCACGAGGATCAGCCCCTCGCTCATCCGATCGAGCCGTCCGACCGCGAACAGCCGCCGCTCCCCCGGCACGAGATCGACCACCCGCGGCCGCCCGGCGGGATCGAAGTTGGTGGTCACGGCCCCCACCGGCTTGTTGAGCAGATACACGACCCGCTTCGGATCGGGCAGCCGCTCGCCGTCGACGCGGATCTCCTGTGAGCGGGGGTCGACCCGTGCGCCGAGTTCGCTGACGACCGTCCGGTCGACCTCGACGCGTCCGGCCGTGATCAGCTCCTCGCAGGCGCGGCGGCTGCCGAGGCCGGCGGCCGCGAGCACCTTCTGCAGCCGCTCCTTGCCGTCATCGGCCAGGCCCGGCTTGCCCGCTCGCACCGGGGGCCGCCCGGCGGGCTTGCCGGCCCGGACATCGGGCCGACCTGCCCGGACATCGGGCCGACCAGGTCGGGCATCGGGCCGACCGGCGGCCTGGGGCTTGCGGGGCGGGCGGCCGGCGGGACGAAAACCGCCGGGACGATTGGGGCCGTTCGGCCGCGGGGCATTGCGAGGGGGCATCGAAACCGTGGGGCAGCGGGGTCGGGCGGCGAGTTGCGAATCTCGCCCGATCATACACGCTCCGCCCCGACCCGCTGCCCGGCTACCGCGGCGGGGGCGACGACCACCAGCGGGCCCGTCGCACCTCGGCCACGGGCTCCGCGTAGTCGCGGGGCCGTGTCCCGTCCATGATCCCGTACTGCCGGAAGGCGTAGGGGCCGATGTCGTTCTCCATGAACGGGTCGAACCGCACCGCCCGCCGCTGCTGGTTGCGGGCCGGGCCCGGCTCGAGCCAATCGGGCTTGCCCAGCGAGGCGCAGCCGCCGGCGACGCCGGCGGCCAGGGTCAGGGCTGCCACCACCGGCATAACGGGCTTCGCCCGCGACGCGATCGGACGGGAAACGGTCACAGGCGTGACTCCGGGGCGGGACTCGCGGCGGGACTGTACGCGACCGGGCCGGACCGCCCAAGGGGTGTTTTCCGCAGCCACACCCGCGTTCCCTGCCCAGAGCCCGCCGCTCGTCAGGGCACCGCGACGTGCAGCAGCTTTGCACCGGCCGCCGCGATCTCCTGCGCGCCGGCCGTGGCGGGCAGGAGCACGCAGTCGCCGGCAGCCATCGCCGGGAGCCCCCACCGCGCGGGCAGGCGTGCCTCGCCCTCGAGCACGGCGAGGAAGTGGCAGCGGTCGTCGCCGCCACAGTGCCAGTCCGCC
>JBILOA010000115.1:0-6070 GCA_044374735.1 Pirellulales bacterium
GCTCATGATCGCGCTCGGCTATCCGGGTGAGGTGATCGCAGATCCCGCGCGCTGGACCGAGCGGGTCGTCTGGGGTGGCCTCTCGTCGGTTCCTTTCTTCTACATCCTCTACGTGCTCTGGACGGAGCTGACGAACTCGCTCGACAGCCAACCGCCCGCGGCCCGTAAGCTCCTCGAGATCGCCCGGCTGGTGATTCTGGTCACCTGGGCGGTCTATCCGATCGCCTACGCGCTCGGTGGCACGCCCGAAGCCCTCGCGGCGAAGGCGGGCACCGCCAATGCGGCCGCCGACATCGTCGGCGCCAATGGCGTGGTTGGACTGCAGATCGGGTACGCGATCGCCGACATGACCGCCAAGGCCGGCTTTGGCGTGCTGATCTATCTGATCGCCCGGGCCAAGAGCACGAAGACGAACGCGGAAGCGTACGGCACGGTCTGATCGGCCCTCCCTTCCTGTGGAAGAACAGTGATGTCATGCACGCGGCCTCGATAATCTTGCTCTGTTGGGCGATGATCGGGGCCGCGTGCTTATTTCCTGCGGCCGGCGCCGGCGTCACAGCCGGCTGTCTGGCGCTGCTCGTCGCGGTGGTCGGTCTGCCCCACGGGGCGGCCGACCACCGCTTCGCACGGCCGCGACTCCAACCGGCGCTGGGGATGGCTTGGCTGCCGGTGTTTCTGGCCGCGTATCTGGCGGTTGCAGTGGTGGTCGTGTGCGGCTGGCTCGTCGCGCCGGCTGCCACGATCGTGGCGTTTTTTCTGGGGTCGGCCTGGCACTTCGGACAGGAGGAATCGCGGCTTCCGATCGGCCCGCGAATCCTGAGGCCGGTGTTTCGACTCGCCCGCGGAGGACTCGTGATCTGGGCGCCACTCGTGTTTCAAGGCCGCGAGGTGAGCGAGATCCTCGGCTTGGTCGCCCTGGGGGGCTCGGAGCCCGCCATTCAGAACGCCACCAGCCTGCTGCGGGCTTGCTCATGGATCATGCTGCCCACCGCGGCCGTCGGCTGGGTGCTCCAGGGCCTGGTGGCCGCCACCAGGAGCGGGCGGGTGCGGCGGATCTTGATCACGGACAATGCCATGGTCGCGTCGCTGGTGGCGCTGTTCGCCGTCGCAACCCCGCTGGTGAGTTTTCCGGTCTATTTCTGCGCCTGGCATTCGGCCCGAGGACTCAAGCGACTCCGGCGCGAACTCGGCGAAAGCTGGCCCGAGCTAGCCACGAGCCTCGCGCCCTTGACCGTGGCCGCGATCGCCCTGGTCGGGCTGGCGGCGTGGCTCGTGCTCAGCGGCTCGGGCTGGAACGAGACGCTCATCCGAGCGACCTTCATCGGGTTGAGCGCCGTGGCCGTACCGCACCTGCTCCTGCACGGCTTCGCCCCGCTGCTCGATGCGTCTGCCCGCCGGCGAACGACGCAGCCGCTTCGCTTCGGGAGCCCCGCATGACCGTGGCCCCCATTCCAGCAGACCCGGAGTTCGACTATTGCCTGGTGGGAGGTGGCCTCCAGGGCTGCCTCTTGGCCCATGCCCTGGCCTGGCACCGGCCGGAGGCGACCGTCCTGCTTCTGGAGCGGGGCGAAGAGCTGTGCGGCAATCACACATGGTCGTTTCACGAAACGGATGTCGCCGAGGGGGCGCGAAGCTGGTTCGACCCGCTGGTCTCCTGCCGCTGGCCCGGCTACCGCGTCCGGTTTCCGGGGCTGTCGCGGCGGGTGAAGATTCCCTATGCGACGATCACCTCCGACCGCCTCCGCGAGGCGACGCTGTCGCTGGCAGGCGGAGCGGGAGGGGCGGCACGCCCCGGTCGACTCGTGATTCGCACCGGCGAATCGTGCGAGATCCTTTCGCCGACTGCCGTGAGACTGGGCAGGGCCGCCGACGTTTCCTGCCGGGAGGTGATCGACTGTCGTGGGCGGACGGCTCGGACGGCGGCGCCGGGCGGAGCGGGCTACCAGACCTTCATCGGCCATGAGTATGAAACCAATGGGCGTTGGCCGGCATCGGAACCGACCGTCATGGACGTTCGGGCAGACCAAGCCGCCGGCTTCGAGTTTCTCTACGAACTGCCGCTGGGTCCCGACCGCGTGCTGCTCGAATACACCCGCTTCAACGAAGAGCCGGCCTGTGACGAATCGCGGGCCGTCGCACTGATCGCGACGCGGCTGACCGAGGCTGGCGCAGCGTCGGCGAAACTGATCCGAACCGAGCAGGGATGCCTCCCGATGCCTTATGCGGCGGCAGCCAGTCGCCCGGGGCCTGCGCTGGCCGGCGGGTATGCCGGCGGCTGGTACCACGCCGCCACGGGGTACTCGATGCCGCTGGCGGTTCGTTTCGCGGAACTCGTGGCCCGGGCTCACCCGGACCAAGTGGCCGCGGCGATCGCCTCGGCCGCCGCGGAGGACCGGCTCCGGCGGGGATTCGCCCGCTTTCTCAACCGGCTGCTCTTTTGCCTGGTCAGGCCCGCAGACCGCTGGAAGATCTTCCACCGGTTCTACCGCGTGCTGCCGGAAGACCGCATCGCCCGGTTTTATGCCCATCGCTTCACGTTCACCGATGCCGCCCGGATCGTGATCGGCTGGCCGCCCTCCGGTCTGGCACCAGTTCGGTTTGCCCGGTCGTTCGTCTCACTCCCGGATCCGGTGGCGACATGACTGCCAATCCTCTCGGCTTCGCCGGCGCGACACACCAGACCGCCCGCACCCGGCACGGCTGGTCCAAGGCGCTCCAACTCACCCCCGATCTCTATCCCGGCGTGGGCGGCAAGCGGCTTCGGGCCACCCTGCTCGAGCGGGCCTATGCGTTTGCCGGCGGCCGCTCGGCGGCTCCCTCGCTGATCGTCGATGCGGTCGAGATGCTTCACGCCGGCTCGCTCGTGATCGACGACTTCGAAGACGACTCGCTCACCCGTCGCGGCCAGCCGGCGCTCCACCGGGTGATCGGGCCGGCTCGGGCCGTCAACGCCGGCAACTGGATGTATTTCCGGGCGCTCGAGCTGGCGGCGGCCGCCCAGGACGATCCCACCCGGTCGGCGGCGCTCGTGGGCAGGTGCATCACGGTGGCCCGGCAGTGTCACGAGGGTCAGGCGATCGACCTGGCCACCCGGATCGACGAGGTCACGCCCCGGCAGGCTCAGGTCACGGCCCTGGCGATCTCGCGGTGGAAGACCGGCCGCCTCGCGTCCCTGGCGGCTTGGTGCGGGGCCCACGCCGCCGCGGGAGATCCGCAGACGCTGCAAGCCGTTGCCGCCTTCGGCTGCCGGGTGGGCATCTGCCTGCAGATGAAAAACGACCTCGACGAACTCTGTGAGCTGATCGAGGGGTCGGACCGGTGCGATGACCTCCGCAACCGCCGCGTCACGTGGCCCTGGGCGTGGGCCGCCAGCGAGCTGTCGGCCCGACAGTTCGCAGCCTGGCAGCAGCGCCTCCGACGGTCTGTCGAGCAGCCGGCCGTGTTCCGCCCGCTCGCCAAGGATCTGCTCGAAGCGACCCACCGCCGGGCGGCGACGGCGATCAACGCCCGACTCGACCGGGCGATCGACAGGCTCGCCCGCGCGACGGGCAGCGGCCGCGAAACCGGCCCGCTGGCCGCAGTCTGCGACGCCCTGCGGATCGCCAATCAGCCGACGAAGGCGGAGGCCCTGCCGTGAGCCTGGCGACCGTCGCAGGGCTGCGTCCGCCGCGGCCAGGCACAGGCTCGCGCCGGCGGGCGGCGGTGATCGGCAGCGGCTTTGGCGGCCTCGCCGCGGCCATCCGCCTGCAGTCGATGGGCTTCGAGACGGTCTGCTACGAGGCCCACGATCAGCCCGGTGGCCGGGCCGCCGTCTACCAGGATGGCGGCTACATCTTCGATGCCGGGCCGACCGTGATCACCGCCCCGCACTGCCTGGAGGAGCTGTTCGCGCTCTCCGGCCGGCGAATGGCCGACTATGTCCGCCTGTTGCCGGTGACTCCGCTCTACCGGCTTCAGTGGAGCGACGGCGTGGCCTTCGATTACGTCGCCGACGAGGCGGGGCTGATCGAGCAGGTCCGACGGGTGAACCCCGCGGATGTGGACGGCTACCGGCGGTTCGCCGACTACTCGCGGCAGGTATTCCAAAAGGGGTATGAGGAACTCGGTGCCGTCCCGTTCCTCCACTTCACCGACATGCTCCGGGCCGCCCCCCACCTGGCCCGCCTGCGGGCCGACCGGAGCGTCTACGCGACCGTTTCGCGATTCGTCAAAGACGAACACCTCCGGCAGGCGTTCAGCTTTCACCCCCTGCTCGTCGGTGGGAATCCGCTGGAAACGAGCGCCATCTACACGCTGATTCACTGGATCGAGCGGAAGTGGGGCGTGTTCTTTCCCGAGGGGGGCACCGGGGCGCTCGTCCGCGGCCTGGTACGGCTCTTCCAAGATCTCGGCGGCACGCTCCGCCTCGAGGCTCCCGTCGACCGGATCACGCTCGAGACTGCCGGCGGCGCGACCAGGCACGTCGTCCAGGCCGCCGGCGTGCCGCCGGAGTCGTTCGATGCGGTCGTTTCCAACGCCGACGTCCACCACACCTATTCCAGGCTCTACCGCGGGGTCGCCGCGGCCGGCCGCAGGCAGCGGCGGCTCGAGCGAATGGCCTGGTCGATGTCGCTGTTCGTGCTCTATTTCGGCACCAACCGGCGGTATCCGAACTTGGCCCACCACACGATCCTGTTCGGGCCGCGGTTCCAAGGGCTGTTGCGCGACATCTTCCACGGCCATCGCCTGCCCGAAGACTTCAGCCTCTACCTCCACGCTCCCACGATCACCGACCCGGGCATGGCCCCGCCGGGAGGGGAGTCGTTCTACGTGCTCAGCCCCGTGCCCCACCTGGGCAACGCGGCGATCGACTGGGAGTCCGTGGCCACCGGCTACGGCGACGCGATTCTCGCGTCGCTCGAGCCGCACCTTCCGGGGTTGCGAAGCGCGATCGTGACCCGTCGGCACTGCACGCCCGCCGACTTCGCCAGCCGGTTCAACGCCCATCACGGCTCCGCCTTCTCGGTCGCCCCGACGCTGACGCAGAGCGCCTACTTCCGTCCCCACAATCGCGACCCGGACATCCCTGGGCTCTATCTCGTCGGAGCGGGCACCCACCCAGGAGCCGGCGTGCCCGGCGTCGTCAACTCCGCCAAGGCCACGTGCGATACGATCGCAGCCGACTACCATGTCGTCACTGCCGGCAGTTCCATGGGGGCGAGGGGGCTCCCGTGCCAATCGAGCGGCGTAGGAAACCGAGCGTAGCAAGGAGTGCGGAGCGAGGTTTCCTCCGAGTGACCGGAGGGCAGGATGCCCGGAGGGAACGTCCGGCGAGATGGCACGGGAGCCCCCGTCCCACTCAGTTGACCCGCACAAACCCGGATGCCTTTCCATGTCGTCGGCAGTGATCAGCCCAGCCGCGGGGGAGTCGATCCGGCGGCACAGCCGCTCGTTCTCCTTTGCCAGCCGGCTGCTGCCGGCGGCCAAGCGGGCCGACGTCGAGCGTCTCTACGCCTGGTGTCGCTGGTGCGACGACGGTGTCGATGCCGCCGCCACGCCGCAGGAGGCGTTTGAGTTCGTCGAACAGGCCACCGCGGACGTCCACCGGATCGCCGCCGGCAAACGCCCGGTCGCCGCCGAGAGCCTCTGGCTGGCGGAACTGGTCGGCCGCCACGACCTGCCGATCAAGGCGGCTTCGGCTCTGCTCGAGGGCATGCGGTCAGACCTCACGCCGGCGGCCGGCTTCCACGAGGCCGATCTCTGGCGGTACTGCTTCCGCGTCGCCGGGGCCGTCGGCGTGCTCATGTGTCCGATCCTCGGCCTCGAGGATCGCCGCCATCTCCCCCATGCCGCGGCGCTCGGCATGGGCATGCAGCTCACGAACATCGCCCGCGACGTCGCGGAAGACTGGCGGCGGAGTCGCTGCTACCTGCCGATCGAATGGACCGACGGCCTGCAGCCCGGCGGCGGGCCGCCCGACCCCGCGCGGGTGCGGCGGGGCGTGCGGACGATCCTCGAGGTCGCCGACGGCTACTACGCGGCCGGGGAGGCGGGGATCGCGGCGCTCGATCCTGATTCCCGCTTGGCCGTC
>JBILOA010000116.1:0-6058 GCA_044374735.1 Pirellulales bacterium
ACTACAAGAAGGTCGAGGACTGGGCCAACCTCTCCGCCACGCTCGAGCAGCTCACCAAGCTCCAGCCCAACTTCTACTCGGTCTGGGACTTCCAGGCCCACAACCTCTCCTACAACATCTCGGTCGAGTTCGACGACTACCGCGACCGCTATGCCTGGGTGATCAAGGGGATCGAGTTCCTGCGGCAGGGCATCGGCCTCAACCGCTTCGAGCCGCGGCTGCTGGGGAGAATGGGCTGGTTCATCGGCCACAAGATCGGCAAGTCGGACGAGAAGAAGGAGTTCCGCAAGCTGTTCGTGGCCGACGACGACTTCCACGAGCGGGACGATCCGCAACGGACGCTCCCCGAGCGGGACAACTGGCTCGTGGCGCGGAGCAAGTATCGCCAGGCGCAGCAGTTGGCCGACTCCGGGGTGCCGCTCAAGACGACGGCCCTGATCTTCCACAGCGAGCCGATGATGACCGCGATCAACCACGGCCGGGCGCTGGAGGAAGACGGCGTGTTCGGCAGCACCGCCCGCCGGGCCTGGGAGCTCGCCGGGGAGGAGATGCGGCGGTTCGCCACCCGCGAGATCCCGACCAGCTGGAACGTGCCGATCCGGCTCGGCCTCAAGGAGGCGGAGCAGGCTCGGGCCAAGCGGCTGGCGGAGGACATCGAGAAGCTCGTGCCCGGCGGGTTCGCCAAGCTCGAGGAGCAGCGGCGGGCCGCGCTCAGCCCGGAGCAGCGGGCCGCGCTCGCGGTGCCGGCCCTGGACCGCGACGAGCAGCAGCTCCAGCTGGCCAACGAGGCCGAGTCGGCGGTCAAGGTGACCTGGAAAGACGTCGCTCGGTCGGCACCCGCCGCCGTCCGCGACCAGGCCTGGGACTTGGCGTTGCAGGAGACCGAGGCCCGCGAGACGGCCGAGATCATCGACCGCTACCGCGAGATCGTGAACTTCGACTTCTGGCGGGCCACCTGCGAGGCGGAGGTCACGGAGCCGGCGCTGCGGGCCCGCGAGCTGACGTGGAAGGCGGACCGCGAGTTCGCGGCCGCCCGGCTCAAGGCCGCCCGCGAAGCCTACGAGGAGGCGTTTCGGGCCTGGCGGCAGGTGTTCGACGGCTCGCAAATCCTGCGTGAGGACCGGCTGATGGCCGACGACATCGCCGAGATCGTGGGCCGTTACCGCAAGCTCCTCGAGCAGCTCGACGAGCCGTTTCCGAGCCCCTTCGTCCTCGACGACATTCTCGCGCTCGCCGGCCCCGGCGGGTGAGGCTCACGCCCGGCGGACGAGGAGCTTGTCGATCCGGCGGCCGTCCATGTCGACGACCTCGATCACCAGGCCCTTCCAGGTGATCGAGTCGCCCGCCGTCGGCAGCCGCTCGAGTTCCGCCAGCACCAGGCCCGAAGCGGTCTCGTACTCCCGGGGGCCGGTCTCGAGTTCGACGCCGAACCGGGCTGCCAGCCGCTCGACGGCCGTGCTTCCCTCGACCAGCCAGGAACCGTCGGCCCGCTCCACGAACTCGTCCGGCGCGTCATGCCGGCGGTCGTCGTGGATCTCGCCGACCAGTTCGGAGAGCACGTCGTCCAGCGTCACGAGCCCGTCGGTCCCACCATACTCGTCGAGCACGATCGCGAACGGGGTCCGTTCCTTGCGGAACATTTCCAGGAGCCGGTCGAGCGGCATCGTCTCCGGCACGAAGGCCGCCCGGCGCATCATCTTCCGCAGTTCGAGCGGCCAGCCCATCCAGGAGGTTCGCATGACGTCCTGGGTGGCGACGTAGCCCAGGATGCGGTCGAGCGAGCCTTCGTAGACCGGCAGCCGGGAGTAGCCGGCCATCGCGATCGCACCGATGATCTCGTCGGAGGGCGTGTCGACGTCGAGCGCGTCGATTTCGATCCGGGGCCGCATCACGTCGCGGACGGTGCGCTCGCCGAGCCGCAGGGCCCCGACGGCCACCGCCTGCTCGACCGCCTCGAGCACGCCCTCGGCCCGGCCCGCCTCGAGCAGTTGCTCGATGTCGTCGACCGAGACCGTGGGCTCGTGCTTGCCCCGCGCTCCCACGAGGAACAGCACGGCCGAGGTGCCCAGGTTGAGCCCCCAGACGAGCGGCGCGGCCAACCGCGACAGCCACTGGACCAGCGGGGCGGCGATCCGCGCGAACGACTCCGCGTTGCGCAGGGCGAGCCGCTTGGGAACGAGCTCCCCGAGCACGAGCGTGACGAACGACAGCGCGAGCACGAAGGCGGCGAGCGCCAGCGGACGCGCCGCGCCCGCCAGGGCGGGCCAGGTCGCGGTCAGCCAGGCGGACAGCGAATCGACCAGCCGCTCGCCGCCGTAGGCCGCCGCCAGCGTGCCGACGAGCGTCACTCCCACCTGCACCGTGGGCAGGAAGCGGTCGGGGTTCGAGGCCAGGTCGAGCGCGGTTCGGGCGGCGGCATCGCCCGCGTCGGCCATGCTCCGGAGTCGGCCGCGACGGCTGGCGACGATCGCCATCTCGGCCCCCGAGAAGATCCCGTTGGCGAGCACGAGCGCGAGGATGGCGATGACTTCGATCAGCATTGGGGGCCAGGCCCGGGGGGCCGTCCGGGGCCTCGGTCAGGGGCGGGCGACGACGGCCAGGTTGTCGCGGTGGATCACCTCGTCATACGGGCAGTAGCCGAGCACCGCGGCGATCCGCTCGGTTCGCAGTCCGGCGATCCGGGACAGTTCGGCGGCGGGATAGTTCACCAGGCCGCGGGCGAAAGCCGGACCGCCGGCGCAGGCGATCGTGACCACGTCGCCGGCCGTGAACTCACCGTCGAGGCCGGTGATCCCGGCTGCCAGCAGGCTGCGGCCCCCAGACACGATCGCCTCGCGGGCGCCGGCGTCGACCACGAGCGTGCCCCGAGCCTCGGCCGACCAGCCGAGCCACCGCTTCCAGGCCGAGACCGTCGTTTCGCGGCCGACGAACAGCGTGCCGACCGGCTCGCCCCGGCAGATCCGCTCGAAGACACCCTCCTCGCGTCCCGCGGCGATCACGCAGTGGCCGCCCACCTCGGTGACGATGTCGGCGGCGGCGAGCTTGCTGGCCATGCCTCCCTTGGAGAGACCGCCCGGCCGGTCGCGAACCAGCGCTTCGGTCGAGCCGTCGATCCGGTCCACGCGGGAGACCACCGTGGCGCCCGGCTCCTCCGGATGGCGGTCGAACAGCCCCGCCACGTCCGAAAGCAGGACGAGCAGGTTGGCCCCGAGCAGCGAGGCCACCCGCGCCGCCAACTGGTCGTTGTCGCCGAAGCTCGTGCGGAGCTCCTCGGTGCTGACGGTGTCGTTCTCGTTGATCACGGGCACGGCCCCGTATTCCAGGATCGTCCGCAGCGTGTTGCGGATGTTGAGGTGGCGGGCGCGATCCGAGAGATCCTCGGCCACGAGCAGCACCTGGGCGACGTGCTTGCCATGGACGCGGAGCGACCGCTCCCAGGCTTCGATCAGGCAGCTCTGGCCGACGGCGGCGACCGCCTGCAGCTGGGCCAGTTCCGTCGGCCGCTTGGCCAGCCCCAGCCGGCCCATCCCGGCCGCCACGGCGCCGGAGCTGACCAGCACGACCTGGCGGCCCGACCGACCGACCGCGTCGATTTGCCGCCCCAGCGCGTCGATGCGGCCGGCGTCGAGCAGGCCATCGGCGCCCGTGAGGACGCGCGAGCCCACCTTGACGACGATCAGGCCGGCGGTGGCCGCGATCTGCTGACGAAACTGGTCGCTCATGGGCCGGGGCCGGGATGCTCCCGAGCGGGACGAGGCTCGGACGAGACCCCGTATGGTATCCACGGACCGCCACGGGCGATACACTCGCGAACGTTCGGCGGGCTCCGCCCAGCGCCGGACTGAAAGAGATCCATGAGCGACCTGCGTCACGAGTGCGGCCTCGCGGCCGTCTACCACCTCCCGGGCCCGGAGACGAGCCCGCTCTGCCCCGCCCAGGGGCAGGAAGAGGCCGCACGGCTGATTCCCCGGATGCTGCTCGACATCCAAAACCGGGGCCAGCTCTCCGCCGGGATGACGGCCTGGCACCCGCACCGCAGCCAGCTCCTGGCCACCTACAAGGAGGTTGGGAGCGTCAGCGAGGTGTTTCGGATGAGCCATCGGGGCAAGTACGAAAGCCTGATGGAGCAGCACACCGGCCGGGCCGCGATCGGCCACGTCCGCTACGCCACCTGCGGGGCCGAGGACCGCGGCTATGCCCAGCCACTCGAGCGGCCCCACATCCAGAAGCGGAAGTGGTTCGCCTTCGGCTTCAACGGCCAACTCGCCAACTACCCCGAGCTGCGGGCCGAGATCCTGGCCACCGACGACGCCCACCTGGCCCGCGACAACGACACGGAGGTGATCCTCCATGCGATCGGCCGCGAACTCTCGGGCGACGCCCAGCCCACGCCGGTGGAACTCCTGGCGGCGATCGCGCGGCGGTTCGACGGGGCCTGGAACCTCGCGATCCTCGACGCCTGCGGCCGCCTGATCGTGGCCCGCGACCCGCTCGGCATCCGCCCGCTGGAGTATGCCCGGTCGGGGCCGCTGGTGGCGGCCTGCAGCGAGAGCGTGGCCCTGCTCAATCTCGGTTTCCCGGCCGAGTCGATCCACTCGCTCGAGCCGGGCACGGCGCTGATCGTCGATGGCGACGAGGTGCGGGTGGAGCGGTTCGCGGAGTCGCCCAGGCGGGCGCGGTGCTTCTTCGAATGGATCTACTTTGCGAACGTCGCCAGCACCATGGACGAGCGCAGCGTGTACCTCTCGCGGAAGCGGCTCGGCGAGGAGCTGGCCCGCCTCGAGACCGTGACGATCGACGCCGACACCGTGGTCGTGCCCGTGCCCGACACGAGCAAGGCCGCGGCCGACTCGATGGCCTACCGGCTCCAGATTCCCTCGGTCGAGGGCCTGATCCGCAACCGCTACACCGGCCGGACCTTCATCGACGGCGCCTCCAGCCGGCGGGCGAAGGCCGAGACGAAGTACACGCCGCTGCGGGAGGTGCTCGAAGGCAAGCGGGTGATCCTGGTCGAAGACTCGATCGTCCGCAGCACGACCATGAAGGTGCTGCTCGGACGGATGCGATCGCTCGGCCTGGCCCGCGAGATCCACGTGCGCGTGGCCTGCCCGCCGATCGTGGCCCCGTGCTTTTACGGGATCGACATGTCCACGATCGACGAGCTGTTCGCGCCGGAGTTTCTCGCCGGCGGGCCGCTCACCGACGAGGCCCAGGATCGGATGGCCGCCCGGCTGGGGGCCGACTCCCTGCGCTATCTGCCGGTGGAGAGCGTGGCCCGGTCGATCGGCTTTCCCGCCGACGAACTCTGCCAGGCCTGCCTCACGGGCCGCTATCCGACGCCGGCGGGCGAGCGGCTCTATCAGCTGGCGCTGAACCAGTCGCGGGCGGGCGGGCCGGCGTCCCGGACGTACGAGCCTGCGGCGCGGTGAGGCGGGTCACCGGCGCGGCGGCGGGCGACCGCTCGAGCGCCGCCCGCCAGACCGGCATCCCGGCCAGCAGGGTTCGGCGCTCGAAGTGGGTGCGGTAATCGAGGTCGTGGGCCGGCTCGGCCGGCCGCTCGACCCGGGGTTCGCCGAACAGCCCGGTCGCGCGGGCCGCGGCCATCGCCTCGAGGAAGTATTCCTCCACGTCGGTCCAGACATGCAGCACGGCGGCCGGCGCGAGCGCGCGTCCTGCCTGGAGCAGGAAGGGCTCCGAGAGCACCCGCCGCTTGCGATGCCGGGCCTTCCACCAGGGGTCGGGAAAGTAGACGTGCATCCCGGCCAGGCAGGCGTCGGGGAGAAGCGAGCCGACGAGGAACCCGGCATCGCCATGGATGATCCGGGCGTTGGTCAGCGCGGCGGCCGCGAGCTTGCCGGCGATCAGCCGCGCGTAGCCGTGGGCGATCTCGATCCCGAGGAAGTTGCGGCCTGGTGCCGCCGCCGCCGCCGACGAGAGAAACAGTCCCTTGCCACTGCCCACCTCGAGTTCCACCGGCGCGCCGGTCGGGAACACGCTGGTCGGGTCGAACGGATCGGGGAGCGCCGCCAACGGCAGCAGGTGGGCCGAGAGGTCGAGC
>JBILOA010000117.1:0-6054 GCA_044374735.1 Pirellulales bacterium
CAGCCGTGTCGTCAGAAGATCCCGAGCGCTTCGAGCGAGTATCGCACGATCAGGCCGGCGACCACCACGCTCACCATGCTCATGAGTTTCACGAGGATGTTGAGGCTCGGGCCGCTCGTGTCCTTGAAGGGGTCGCCCACCGTGTCGCCCACGACCGCGGCCTTGTGGGCTTCGCTGCCCTTGCCGCCGTGGACACCGCTCTCGACGTGCTTCTTGGCGTTGTCCCAGGCACCGCCGGCGTTGGCCATGAACACGGCCACACAGAACCCGGTCGTGAGGCCGCCTACGAGCAGGCCGAGCACGCCGCTGACGCCCAGCAGCAGCCCGACGACCACCGGCACGGCCAGGGCCAGCACCGAGGGCAGCACCATCTCCCGCTGTGCGGCCTTCGTGCTGATCGCGACCGGTGCGGCGTAGTCGGGCAGTTCGGTGCCCTGCATGATGCCCGGCTTCTCGCGGAACTGCCGCCGGACCTCCTCGACCATGCCCTTCGCGGCCCGACCGACGGCCTTCATCGTCAGGGCGCAGAACACGAACACGCTCATCGCCCCGATGAACATGCCGACGAGCACCTTCGGGTTCATGAGGGTGACGTCGTAGAACCGCATGTAGTCCTGCATCGTGGCCTGCTTGACGTCCACGATCCGGTTCTCGTTGACGAGCTGGGAGACGAGCTCCGCTGCGGGGGCGGTCTTGGCCACGGTGTTGCGGACGGCGCCGGCGAGGCCTTCGACCGCGGGCGGCAGGATCTCCTTGCCGTCGCGGCCCCGGCGGCCGGCGAGCACGGCCGGATCGAGGACCATGTAGACGCGGTTGTCCTCGGCCTTGTCGCCGACGGCCACGACGAGCCGGTCCGCCAGCTTCATCCAGTCACCGGCGACGAGCTTGCTGCCGCCGGCCGCGACCTCCTGGCCGCCGTCCCTGGTGACGACGGCCGCATGGCCCCAACGATCGAATCCGATCCGCACCTCCTCCACGTAGGCGGCGAGCAGCGCCAGCGCCGTCAGCGCGGCCGAGCCGATCGCGAAGCCCTTGCCCGTGGCCGCGGTGGTGTTGCCCAGCGCGTCGAGGGCGTCGGTCCGCTCACGGACGAACTCCGGGAGCCCCGCCATCTGGGCGTTGCCGCCGGCGTTGTCGGCGATCGGCCCGTAGGCGTCGGTCGCCAGCGTGATCCCGAGCGTGGAGAGCATGCCGACGGCCGCGATGCCCACCCCGTAGAGGCCGAGGGCGAACTGATTGGGATCGGAGAAGTTGAAGCCGTTGGCGAACCCGAAGGCCAGGAGCGTCGCGGCGCTGGTGATCAGGACCGGGGCCCACGTCGAGAGCATGCCTTCGGCGACACCGCCGATGATGATCGTCGCCGGGCCGGTCAGGGCCTGATCGGCCAGTTCCTTGGTCGGGGCGTATTCGTTGCTCGTGGCGTACTCGGTCCACTTGCCGATCAGCCAGCCCGCCACGAGGCCCACGATCACGGAGATCGCGATGCCCATGTGGGTGAAGCCGCCCATCAGCAGGAACGTGACGACGAAGGTGGCGAGCACGATCGCACCGGTCGAGAAGTTGATCCCCTTGGCGAGGGCGGCCAATAGGGCCTTCTGCGAGGAGTCTTCCTGGGTGCGAACCTGGTAGATGCCCCACACGGAGAGCAGGGTTCCGACCGAGGCGATCGCCATCGGGAGGAAGACCGCCGCGAGCTGCATGCCGCCGTCGCCGGAAAAGGCGGCCACGCCCAGGGCGGCCGTCGCGAGAATGCTGCCGCAGTAGCTCTCGTAGAGGTCGGCGCCCATGCCCGCCACGTCGCCGACGTTGTCGCCGACGTTGTCGGCGATCGTCGCCGGATTCCGCGGATCGTCTTCCGGAATCGAGTGCTCGACCTTGCCCACGAGGTCGGCACCCACGTCGGCCGCCTTCGTGAAGATGCCGCCGCCCACGCGGGCGAACAGGGCCTGCGTGCTCGCCCCCATGCCGAAGCAGAGCATCGTGACCGTGATCTCCTCCAGCGAGAGGGGCTGGAAGCCGAGCATCGGCACGAGCCAGTAGAGGATGAAGAACCAGAGCATGATGTCGAGCAGGCCCAGGCCCACGACCGTGAGCCCCATCACCGCGCCGGAGCGGAAGGCGATCTGCAGCCCCTCGTTGAGCGACCGCTCGGCACCGGCGGCGGTCCGGTTGCTGGCGAGCGTGGCCGTCTTCATGCCGAACCAGCCGGCCAGCCCGGAGAACAGGCCGCCCGAAAGGAATGCGAACGGCACCCACAGGCTCTGCACCCCGAGGCCGAGCGCCATCCAGAGCAGCAGAATGGAGATCGCGAGAAACGCCCAGCCGACGACCTTGTACTGCTGCTTGAGATACGCGTCGGCGCCCGTCCGGACGTAGCCCGCGATTTCGATCATCTTCTGGGTGCCCGCGGGCTGGACCGCCATCCACTGGAAGAACTGCCACGCCTGATAGAGGGCCAACGACGCGCCACCCACGCCGACGAGCCACCAGGCCATGTAGAAGAGGTTCGCAGCGCCCGTCGGCGCGGCCGCCTCGTCCGCCACGGCCACGTCACTGCCGGCCAGCGCGAGGACGACGACGCCACAGATCAAAGCCAAGAAACCGCGGGCGGTGCGCTGCACGATCGGGGAAACTCCGGAGATGGATGAAAACGGTGGGGAGAAGGTTGCCGCGGGCGAAGGCCGCCCTTGAGCGCGGGTCGCGCGTCAGCCAGGCGCGTGAGATTGAACCCTTTCGGCCGGCGCGTGTCAAACCGCCGCGACTCCGGGCGGCACCGCTCGGCGGGTGGCCGGCGCCCGGGAATCCGCCCGGCAGCGCGGTCAACTCAGACCGGGGCCTTGCCGATGGCGTGGTAGCCGAACCCCCGGCCCTGCATCTCGCGCGGCTGATAGAGGTTGCGGCCGTCGAAGATCATGCGACTTTTCATCCGCCGGGCCATCTCGTCGAAGTCGGGCCGCCGGTAGTCGCCCCACTCGGTGACGATCGCCAGGCAGTCGGCCCCGTCGAGCGCCTCGAGCGGCGTGGCCGCGTAGTCGAGCCGGTCGCCGTAGATGGCCCGCACGTTCGCCGTCGCCTCGGGGTCGTGCACGCACACCCGCGCCCCGCCGGCCAGCAGTCGCTCGATCAGGTCGATCGCCGGCGCGTCGCGGATGTCGTCGGTGCGGGGCTTGAAGGCCAGCCCCCAGACGGCGATCCGCCGGCCCGCCAGGTCGCCCGCGAAGTGGGCCGCGATCTTCTCGCCGAGCACCTGCTTCTGGGCGAGGTTGGTCTCGTGCACGGCCGTGAGGATTCGCGGGGCGAGGCCCTTGTCGCGGGCCATCGCGGCCAAGGCCTGAACGTCCTTGGGAAAGCAGCTGCCGCCGTAGCCCGCCCCGGGAAACAGGAATGCGAACCCGATCCGGCTGTCGTGGCCGATCCCGCGCCGGACGTCGTCGATGTCGGCCTCCATCCGCTCGCAGAGATTGGCCACCTCGTTGATGAACGAGATCTTCGTGGCCAAGAGCGCGTTGGCGACGTATTTCGTCATCTCCGAGCTTTCCGGGCTCATCACGAGAAACGGGTTTTCCGTGCGCAGGAACGGGGCGTAGAGCGACCGCAGGATCTCGCCCACCTCCGCCGACCGCACCCCCACCACCACCCGGTCGGGCTTCTGGAAATCCTCGATCGCCGCGCCTTCCTTGAGAAACTCCGGATTGCTCGCCACGCGGCAGTCGCGGCCGGTCCGGGCCTTGAGCCGGGCTTCGATCCCCGCGCAGGTGCCCACGGGCACGGTGCTCTTGGTGACCACGACCGCCTCCGGCCGGAGGTGCGGCGCGATCGAATCGACCACCTTCCAGAGGGCCGACAGGTCGGCGGAGCCGTCGGGGCTCGGGGGCGTGCCGACGGCCAGGAAGACCACCTCGGCCTCGCGAATCGCCGTGGCCGTGTCGGTCGTGAACCGCAACCGCCGGGCCCGGGCGTTCCGCTCCACGAGTTCCTCGAGGCCGGGCTCGTAGATCGGCACCTCCCCCGCCTCGAGCCGGGCGATCTTGCCGGCGTCGATGTCGAGGCAGGTCACCGTGTTGCCGCTGTCGGCGAAGCACGTGCCCGTCACGAGACCCACGTAGCCCGTGCCGACGACGCCGATCCGCATCTTCCGCCTCCGCTGACTATTTCCGCCTCCGCTGACGATCCCGCCTCCGCTGCCTATTCCGCCGGCGGCGGGCTCTCGGCCTCTTCCTGCTCGCTCGGCGGCACCGTCACCATCGCGGCGAGCGTGTCGGCGTCGTCGAGCCGCATGATGCGGACACCCTGCGTGTTCCGGCCCATCGGCCGGATCTCGGCCACGTTGACCCGTTGGATCTTGCCGCGGGCCGTCATCATCAGCACCTGGTCGCCATCCCGCACGGCCACGACCGAGACCACCTGGCCGTTGCGGGCCGTGGCCTTGATGTCGCGCACGCCCTTGCCACCGCGGTGCTGGGTGCGATACCGCATCCCGCTGGGACCGTCCTCCCCCTCGCCGTCAGCCGGCTCGGCGGCGTCGGCTGCGGGCTCCTCGGCCCCTTCCTCGCCGGGTGCCGGGCCCGTCAGCGGCGTGCCCGCGCCGAAGGGCGTCCGCTTGCCGTAGCCGTTCTCGCAGACCGTCAGCAGCGTGGCGTCAGGATCGGCCACCACCATCCCGACGAGCCGGTCACCGGAGCCGAGCTTGATCCCGCGGACGCCGCTCGTGTCGCGGCCCATCGGCCGGGCATCCGACTCGGGAAACCGGATGGCCATCCCCTTGGCCGTGGCCAGCACGAGCTCGTCGCCCGGCTTGGTGATCACCGCCCCGACGAGCTCGTCGCCCTCGCGGAGCTTGACCGCGATCAGGCCCTTCGTCCGGCGCCGACGATACTGCTCGAGGGCCGTCTTCTTGACCACGCCTCCGCGGGTGGCGAGCATCAGAAACTGGTTCGGGTCCTCGAACCCGCCCACCGCCCGGCACTGGGCCACCTTCTCGCCCGGCTCGAACTCGAGCAGGTTGACGAGCGCCCGCCCCTTGGCGTCGCGGGCCAGCTCCGGCAGCTCGAAGACCCGCATCGAGAACACCTTGCCGAGGGTCGTGAACACGAGCAGCCAGTCGTGGGTGCTGGCCACGAACAAGTGCTCGATCGGATCCTCTTCGTCGGTGCTGGTGCCCTTGATCCCCTTGCCGCCGCGACGCTGGGCTCGGTAGACGTCGGCCGGCGTCCGCTTGACGTAGCCGGCGCGGCTGATGGTGACCACCATCGTGGCCTCGGTGATCAGCTCGGCCATGTCGCGGATGTCGCCCGCCTCGCCGCTGATCTCGGTCCGCCGCTCGTCGGCATGCTTCTGCTCGAGCGTGAGCAGCTCCTCGCGGATCAGGGCCTTGATGTTGGCCTCGCTGGACAGGATCCGGCGGAACTCGCCGATCTTGGCGAGCAGCTCACGGTGCTCGCCGCCGAGCTTCTCCTGCTCGAGGTTGACGAGCTGGCCGAGCGTCAGCCGGAGGATCGCGTCGGCCTGCACCGGCGAGAGCCCGTAGGTTTCGGTCGCGCCCCGCTCCTCCTGGAGCACGGCGAAGCCTTCGGCTCCGAGGGCCCGCTCCAGCAGCGCCGCCGGCGCCTGGAGCTGGCAGAGCCGCTCCTTGGCCTCGGCCTGCGACTTCGATGAGCGGATGATCCGGATCACCTCGTCGATGTTGGCCAGCGCGACGAGCAGGCCCTCGAGCGTGTGCTTGCGGCTGCGGGCCTTGGCCAGCAGGTGCTCGGTGCGGCGGCGAATGACGGTGGTGCGATGCCGGAGAAACTCGGTCAGCAGCTCCCGGAACGAGAGGATCCGTGGCTTGCCGTCGACCAGCGCGAGGAAGATCAGCGAGAACGAGGTCTGGAGCGGCGAGAACTGGTAGAGCTGATTGAGGACGACGTCGGGGTCGGCGTCCCGCTTGAGCTCGAGCACGAGCCGGACCGGCTCCTTGAGGTCGCTCTCGTTGCGGATCCCCGAGATGCCCTTGATCCGGTCCTCGTTGACCAGTTCGGCGATCTTCTCCTCGATCGCGTCGCGGGTCTGCTG
>JBILOA010000119.1:0-6019 GCA_044374735.1 Pirellulales bacterium
CATCAGGATCAACCAGGCCGGGGAGTCCCAAGCGATCGGCAGCTCCAGCGGCATGGTCGCGAGAAACTCGTCGACGACGTCCCGCAGCCGCAGCCGGTAGTCGCGGACGGCCTGGACACTCGGCCACTCGTAGTGGGCCGTGTTGAGGTCGTCCCACGACATCTCGTCGACCCCTACGGCCATCATCGCCTCGAGCTTCGGGTCGAGGCGGGCCGGGATGAAGCGACCGGCCGTCAGCTTATTGACGTAGAAGACCGCCGGGTGGGCGAAGTAGAAGATCAGGGGATGCCGCAGCGGCTCGTGTCGGACGTAATAGGCCGCCTCGTCACCGATCAAGGCGAACAGCTGGTCGTAGGCCTCGCAGGTCTGGTGGAAATACCGCCGCAGCGCCGCCCGCTTGGCGGCCACCGGGTCGGCCGCGGCCGGGTCGGCGTCGAGCCAGAGCGTGTGCGTCGGGGTGATCGGGGTCGAGAAGGCGGCGAAGGGATGCCCCGCTTCGGCACCGCGGCGGCCGCGGCTGGTAGCGGTCGGGTTCATCGAGGGATTCCTGAAGCCTGGCGTTAAGCCTGTCGGGCTCGTGAGGCTTCAACTCTAGCAAACGCCTGCAGCCGGGCCAGCAAGGGCACGGGCACGCTGGCCGCCGCGGCCAACAGGCTTCCGACCACCGCGCCGCGGTGGCAGTTGTCGCCACCGCAGCGGGCGTTGGCGACGACGCCGGCGGTGAAGTCGCCCGCGTGCCGATACGCCAGGGCCAGCGAGGCGGGAAACGCCTCGTCGATGTAGCAGGCGCTCGAGAGTTTTCCGCCCACGAGTTGGCGGTCGCTCAACCCTTCCCAGGCCGACAGTTTCGCGGCGGAGATCCAGTCGTGGCCATGCTCGAGGATCGCCTCGCGCAGGGCGGCGGCCGACGCATCGGGCGAGCGGGCGGGCGCCTCGCGGCGGGGCAGCGCGTCGGCCAGGATCTTCACGAGCACGTCGGCCGCGGCGAGCACGTCGGGATCCTTGTGGGTGAGGCTCACATGGAGTCGCACGATCTCCCGGAGGTCGTGGTGGCGGGGGCCGAGCGCCGCCACCAAGGCGGGGACGGGCACCAGCCCGCCGATGTGGACGTCGCGCACGCCGCAGTTGACCGGCTTGCGGCCGGCGGCGAGGTTCGTGAAGAAGTGGCGGTGGTATTCCTCGACGTAGGTGTCGCGATGCCAGCCCGGCTCGAGCATCACGGCCACGTAGCGATCGAGCCACTTCGCGGCGTCGTATTCGCGGTCGCGGCGCACCAGTTCCTGAAGCTCCGTGGCCAGCCGGAAGTTGAGCGTGTTCTCACCGGCGGCGAGGAACTGGTGGTAGTGGACGCCGCGCTGGCCCCAGAAGCGGGCCTGCTCCCGCAGGATGTCGAAGGCGGGGCTGGGCGGCGTCCAGTGGCTCCGCCAGAGGATGCTGCCCGAGTGCGGGTTGTGGGGAGCGAGGTAGGGCGACTCGCTCGCGGCCGCGGCGGCGAGCCGTGGATAGTCGCCATCGAGCGCCGCCTGGTCGTAGTACCAGTGCACGGGCATCGCGACCGCGTCGGCGACGAGGCTCCCGAGAAAGGCCTGCGTGGCCGGATCGACGGCGGTCTCGATGCTCATGGGCACCTCTCAGGTCGTGAGGGTCAACTGGAGGAACGACCGCACCCGCGGGTCGTCCTGCCGGTTGAAGAAGTCGGCCGCCGGGGCCAGCACGGGCACCCGACCGTCGGCCACGAAGGCGATCTCGTCGGCCACGCGGCGGGCGAAGGCCATCTCGTGGGTGACGAGCACGAACTCGGCGCCCTCGGCCCGCACCTCGGCGATCATCTCGAGCACCTCGGCCCGCATCTCGGGGTCGAGCGCGGAGGTGGGCTCGTCGAGAAACAGCCGCCGCGGCTGGACGACCAGCGCCCGGAGGATCGCAATCCGCTGCTTCTGGCCCCCGGAGAGCTCTGCCGGCCGCTTGTGGGCGTGTTCCGCCAGCCGGAACCGCTCCAGGGGCTCCCGCACCCGCTCGCGAGCCGCCGCCTCGCTGAGGCCGTGCACGTGAACCAGGGGCAGAAGCAGGTTTTGCATCGCCGTCAGATGGGGGAACAGGTTGTATGCCTGGAAGACCGTGCCGACGGTGCGGCGGTAACGGCGGAGGGATTCCTCGTCGCACGGCAGTGGCTGGCCGTCGAAGGAGACGCGGCCGCTCGTCGGCACGTCGAGCCCCGCCAGGATCCGCAGCAAGGTCGACTTGCCGCCGCCGGATGGGCCGACGAGCACGAGGGTTCCGATCTCGCCGGTGGCCAGCGAGAGGTGGTCGAGCACGGTGGCGGTGCCGGTGGGCCGCCCGCCCCGGCCGGGAACCTGAAACCGCTGCACGAGGTCTTCGACGAGGAGATTCATGGGATGAGGCGGCGCCGGTCGCCGACCGTCAGGCGGTCTCGTAGCGGAAGCGATATTCGAGCCAGCGTGCCAGGGCGGAGAGCGGCAGGGTGAGGACCAGGTATCCGGCCGCCAACGGCAGGTAGCTCTCGAGCGTCGAGTAGGTGAAGGAGTTGACCTCCTGGGCGGCGAGCGTGAACTCGGAGATCGCGATCACCGACAGGAGCGACGAGTCTTTGACGAGCGACACGAGCTGGCCGGCCACGGCCGGCAGCACGAGCCGGACCGCCTGCGGCAACACCACCAGCCGCAGCGACTGCCAGCGGGTGAGGCCGATCGCCCGGCCGCTGTCGATCTGGGCCTTGGGGATGGCGTCGAGGCCGCCGCGGAAGATCTCGGCCATGTAGGCGCCGCTGAACAGCGAGAGCAGGAGCACGCCGGCGACGTAGCGGTTCTCGAGCCCCACGGCCGTGGCCACGACGTAGAACCCGATCAGGAGCTGGACGAGCAGCGGCGTGCCGCGGATCAGTTCCACGTAGACGCGGGCCGCGGCCTCGATGAGTGGCCTGCCCGACCGCAGCATGACCGCGGCGACTCCCCCGACGACGATGCTCGTCGCGAGGGCGGCCAGGCTGAGGGCCACGGTCACGAGCCAGCCCTGGAGCAACTTCTGCCGGTAGTCCCAGACGGCAGCCCAGTTCCACTCGTAGTCGACCCGCGCGAAGGCGGCTGCCACGGCGGCCGTGAAGGCCGCGACGACGATCACGTGGGCAAGCCAGCGGGGCATGGGGTGAGCGTACCACGCGGGCCGCTCTCTCGTCGGCCGGTCGGGTCGTCGTGGGTGACGCGGGCTCGGGGGTGCCCGTGCCAGCTCGCCGGACGCTCGCTCCAGGCATCCTGCCTTCCGCTCGCTCGGAGGAAACCTCGCTCTCGCCCTCCGGGCTGCGCTCGGTTTCCTACGCCGCTCGCTTGGCACGGGCACCCCCGAGCAGTCCATCGAAGGGCGAGGAAGCCGCTAAAAATAAAAGGGGATTCCCTCGCGTTCGAAAAATGCCTTCTCGGCGGCGAGGAACTCGTCGCCGAGCCTTTCGAAGCCGCCGGCGGCGCGGAACCGGTGCAGAAACTCGTCGATCTGCCGCTTGAGCGCGTCGTCACCGCGGCGGAGGCCCACCGCCCAGCTTTCCTCGCGTAACGGACGCAACAACGCGCGGGTCGTGTCGGGGTGTCGCACGTGGCTGTGGTAGACCGAGATCGCGTCGTAGATGAACGCGTCGGCCTTGCCCTGGGCCACCTCCATCACGGCGGCCGACTCCTTGTCGAGGACGAGCACGCGGGCCTGCTTCAGCGCGGTGGCCGCATATTGGTGCCCCGTCGTGCCCTTCTTGACCACCACCGCCCGTCCCGGGGTGTCGAGGTCGGCGGCCGACTGGACCGACGACTTGGTCGCCACGAGCATGGCCAGCCCCGTCTTCAAGTAGGGCTCCGAGAAGGCGATCGATCGAGCCCGCTCGGGCGAGGCGGTCATCGAGGAGATGATGCAGTCGATCTTGCCCGTCTTGAGCGCCGGGATCAGGCCATCGAAGGCGACGTTTTCGATCACGAGCTGGCGGCCGAGGTCCGCGGCGAGCGCCTCGGCCAGACGCACGCTCACGCCGGTCGGATTGCCGGCCTGGTCGGTCATCTCGAACGGCGGATACGACAACTCCATGCCGACTCGGAGGGGCTCGGCGGCGGCAGCCAGCGTGGTCGCGAGCAAGAGAACGAACAGCAACGGCCAGGGACGCATCGTGCGGCCTCGCGAGCGGGCGAAAAGACCCTGTCACCATACCGCGCCCGCTCAGGCGGCGCGGCGATTTGAGGCGGCCGGCGCGGCGGCCGCGGAAACGGGGATCATCCGGGCGTGCCGCACCAGCCGGTAGCTGCGGCCCCGCCAGTGGACCTGGCGGACGGCCAGCGGCGCGAACCAGCCGGCCAGATACACCGCGTCTTTGAGCGGAATGGCGGCGGCGTGGCGGAGCGAGGGCCACGAGCCGCGGAGCATCCGCGCGGCCGCCGCCTCCAGCAGGATCCGGCCCAGCACGAGCGGCGGCACGAGCGCGGCCCAGGGTGTGGCGAGCAGGGCGGCGGCCCAGGGCAGCGGGTTCAACAACAGTTCCAACGGATACGCCGCCGGTGCGATCCGGATCCGGCAGGCCGCGTGCCGCACGTGCCGCTGCCAGAGCCCCCGCCACGACCAGCGGCGGTGCACGATCCGAACCGGAACCGGCGAGAGCCGCACCTTCCACCCAGCCGCCGCCACGAGCCGCGCGAGCGCGGAATCGTCGGCCGCGTTGTCCCGCACCGCCTCGATGCCGCCGGCGTCGGCGAGCGCCTGTCGGCGCACCCACTCTCCCTTGCCGTTGACCGCATGTTGGCCCGTGAGCAGGGTCGCGCCGATCGCGAGCACGCCTGCCAGGTCGTTGTAGTGGAGGTTCTCGATCGCCGCGGGCAGCGATTCCTCGCCGATGCCCGCCACGGCCTGGTAGGCCATCCCGACCCGCGGGTCGTCGAAGGCGGGCAGGACGCGGCCCACCTCGTCGGGGGCGACGCGGACATTCGAGTCGGAGAGCAGGATCAGGTCGTGCCGGGCATGCGGCAGCAGCCGCTCCTGCAGGCCGACCTTGGGGTTGGGCGCGTCGTCGTTGGCTCCGCTGACGATCGTGACATCGCGGTCGGGATGACGGCGGGCGATGCGGCGGACGAGCGCCAGGGCGGGGTCGGCGGGGTCGGCCGCACCGAACACGAGTTGGAGCGGCTCGTGGTCGAGCCTGAAGAAGGAGACCAGGTTGCGCTCGAGGTCGTCGTCCGCCCCGCAGAGCGGCTTGATCACCGTGACGCCCCGGCCGGCGATGGTCACGCGCGGCCGCACCGCATGCCAGGCCCGCCATGCCGCGACCAGCAGCCAGGCCAGCGCGAACAGGCTGAAGCTGGCGGCGGCGAAGAGGACGGCGATCGTGGTCGCGGCGGACATGGCGCAGCGGGGAAGAAGGTCCGCCGGGGCCGATACCTCGAGCCCCGCCGGCGTGGGGCGGGAAAATACCCGGCGCCGCCGGCTGGTTCAACGCCAACCGCCGGCCTGCAGCCGGCCGTGGTGCGGGGCGTGTTATGCTCCCGCCCAACCTGATCGGTTTCCATCAACCAGCCCGATTCGGCCCGGCTTCCCGCCGCGGCCCGAGCCCCACCCAAGGAGTCGCCATGTCCCTCAGCCGCCGTTCGCTCCTGGCTTCGTCCGCCGTGCTCGCCGGGGCGGCTGCCGTCCGGGCGCGGGCCGACACTCCGGCCACGGCCGCCTCGTCATGGCCCATGCCACCCCAGCCGGAACAGGGCCTGCTGTTCTCGTGCAAGTATGGGATGACGAAGGGGAAGTCGATCGAGGAGCGACTCACGAGCGCCCGCGAGGCCGGGATGGACGGCGTCGATTTCGACGAGGCCGGCTCCTTCTCGCCCGAACAGGTGCGGAAGGCGGCGAGCGACACCGGGGTGTTCATCCACGGGGCGATCAATCACGGCCACTGGGGCAAGACGCTCTCCAGCGCCGACGAGAAGGTGCGGGCCGAGGGGCTGGCGAACCTGAAGCACTGCATCCGCGTCTCGCACGCCGCCGGCGG
>JBILOA010000120.1:0-5987 GCA_044374735.1 Pirellulales bacterium
TCGATGGGTTTGGCCGGATCGGCCCGGGGCGGCACCTGGTCGGCGCGGGGGGCCGTTTCGACGGCCGGGGCCTCGGGTGTGCGGCGGGCGGTCGCGGTACGTCGGCGTTCCATGAGGGTGCGGAGCGGGCGACAGGGGTGGCCGGGCGGGCCGGATCGGCGGCCAACGCCATTCACAGACAGTGTACCGGGCCGGCGGGCCGAGATGCTGCGCCGGAATCCCGCCCTCCCGATTGCTCAGCGGGCCGCGAGACCGGCCGGCGGTGCCGTTGGAGCGTCGGCCAGCGGAGGGGGCGGCGCCGCCCCGCCCGCTTGCCACTGGGCCGCCACGGGCAGCTCGACGGCCGACTCCTGGCGCGGATCCCACAGCCAGAGGTCGCCGAGGGGTTCACCGGAGACGAGCCAGCGGACCAGCGCGTCGAGCGGAGCCGGAACCACGACCGCGACGCGGCCCTCGCGGTGCCGTTTGAAGATCCGCTCCAGCGCCTTCTCGACGCGGCCGCGCGCCTCCTCGAGCGTCTCACCCTCGGGCGCGACGATGCTCCAGGGGTCGTCCTGCCATTGCCGGTAGACGCGGGGCTGCTGCCGCCGCAGTTCGGTCATCAGCTTGCCCTGCCAGAGACCGAGGTCGAGGTTGGCCAGCAGGTCGACCTTCCGGGGCTGCAGCCCGTGCGGCGCGGCGATGATCCGGGCGGTCTCTACCGCGCAGGTCGAGGGAGACGCGTAGATGCCCGTGAGCGGCGCGGCGGCGAGCCGCGCGGCGAGCGCCTTGGCCTCGGCCAGGCCTTCGGGGCAGGGGGGCACGTCGAGCGATCCTCGCACCCGTCCCTGCACCTCGTAATCGGTGGCGACGGAACGGATGACGATCAGGTGATCGGGCACGGTGGCGGGGAATCTCCAGGGGAAACGGACGCGGGCGTCAGGTCGCCGCGCGGGCAAGCGCCTCGAGTTCGGTGATGGCGCGGGCATAGTCGGGGGAACGGATCACGGCGCTACCGGCCACGATCAGCTCGGCACCGGCGGCGGCCGCGGCGGCGATCGTCTCGGTGGAGATGCCGCCGTCGACGCCGAGCCGGAAGCCGGCTCCGGCCTCGCGCCGCAGCGCGGCGAGCCGCGCGAGCTTGTCGAGGGCCTGCGGCTCGAAGGCCTGGCCGCCGAAGCCGGGCTCCACGCTCATGACCAAGACGCCGTCACAGGCGTCGAGGAAGGGCTCGGCCCGGGCCACGGGTGTGCGGGGGCTGATGGCCAGGTGGGCGCGGGCTCCATGGTCGCGGATCGCGGCCAGCGCCCGGCGGGGCTCGGCGAGCGCCTCGAGGTGCACGGTGATGATGTCCGCGCCCAGCCGGCAATATTCCTCGAGCGACCGCTCGGGCTCCTCGATCATGAGGTGCACCTCGAGCGGCACCCGGGCCGCCTCCCGGACCGCCTTGACCACCACCGGGCCGTAGGTGAGCTGAGGCACGAAACGGCCGTCCATCACGTCGAGATGGAGAGCTTCGGCGCCTGCGGTCTCGAGCCGCTCGACTTCGCGGGCCAGATGGCCGAAGTCGCAGAGCAGCAAAGCCGGCAGCACGACCGGCCCGGTCGACTCAAGGATGGAGGCCATCCGAGCGAGGGCGGCGGGAGCGTGACGAATCGCGGGGGTCTGGTGGGTCATAGGCCGCCGGACGATGTCGCCCGCCGGTGAGCCGAGTTTAGCACAGGTCCGGGCGGCATCACGAGGGGCGGCAAAAGGGCGGCCGCAGCCGCGATTTTCGGGGTGGCGAGGCTGCGGGATAGGATTCCGGGCCGGCATCCGCGGCCGCACTGCCCGATCCCCTCGCGAGCGAACGCACCCGTGGCCTTCTCGACCCCCGTAGCGCGAGCCGGCGATTGGTCGGCGATGCTGCCAACCCGCTTCGACGCGGCGGCCCGCGAGCGGATCGAGGGCCGCGTGCAGGCGATCGGCCGCGACCTGCTGGAGAAGTCGCTCGCCGCCCAGCCGACGGTGCTTTCGCCCGACTACTGGGCCGAGCAGGCAGGGGAATGGGTGCTGGCCGACGACGACCTGAAAGTCCGCCTGTTCCGGCTCGTCGACTGCATGCCGATGCTCGACGACCCCGCGGCGGTGGACCGCCACCTCCGCGAATACCTCGACGACGAGTCGCTGGAGAAGCTCCCCGCGATGCTGCGGACGGCGCTCAAGGCGGCCCGGAGCGGGATCCTCGCTCCGTTCGCGGCCCGGGCCGTGCGGGCGGCGATGCTCGCGCAGGCGAAGCGGTTCATCGCGGGCACGACTCCGGCGGAAGCCGCGAAGGCGGCGCTCCGCGAGCGACGGCGGCACCGCGGCTTCACGCTCGACCTGCTCGGCGAGGCGGTCACCAGCGACGCCGAGGCCGACGCCTACGCCGCGGCCTACACGCGACTGCTCGAGGAACTTCCGCCCGAGGCGACCCGCTGGCCAGCCGACCCACTCGTGGACGAAGGCCCTGCCGGCCCGCTCCCGCGGGTGAACGTGTCGCTCAAGCTCTCCGCGCTCGATCCCCGCTTCGATTGCGTCGACCCCGCCGGCACCACCGCCCGGGTGCTCGCCCGGCTGCGGCCGCTGTGGCGGCTCGCCCGCGACCGCGGGGCGCAGGTGCACGTGGACATGGAGAGCCATGCCACCAAGGACCTGACGCTCGCGATCTTCAAGACGATCGCGATGGAGGAGGAGTTTCGCGATTGGCCGCACTGCGGGATCGTCGTTCAGTGCTACCTGCGGGGGGCGCCGCACGACCTCGTGCACCTGGCGGCCTGGGCGCAACAGCGCGGCACGCCGATCTGGGTCCGGCTCGTGAAGGGCGCCTATTGGGACTACGAAACCATCCACGCCCGGGCGGCCGGCTGGCCGGTGCCCGTGTGGCAGCAGAAGTGGCAGACCGACGCCTGCTACGAGGCGGCCACGACCTTCGTGATGGAACACGCCGCCGTGCTCCGGCCCGCGCTCGGCAGCCACAACCTCCGCTCGCTCGCCCATGGGATGGCCGTCGCCGAGGCGCTCGGCCTCGATCGCCGCACCGTCGAGATGCAGATGCTCTACGGGATGGGCGACGCCGAGAAGGAGGCCGTGACGGCCGCCGGCTGGCGGATGCGGGTCTACATGCCCTACGGCGAACTCGTGCCGGGCATGGCCTACCTGGTGCGACGGCTGCTCGAAAACTCGTCGAATGACTCGTTCCTGCGGGCCGGCTTCGTGAAGCACGTTGCCGCCGAGCAGTTGCTTGCGGCCCCCGTGCCGCCCGCGCGGCCTGCCGCGGCGCCGGTGCCCCAAGCGGCCGAGAGCGAGCCCGCGGGTGCTGGTTTCACCAACGAACCGCTGGCCGACTTCGCGGTGGCCGCCAACCGCGAGGCGTTCGCCGCAGCTGTCGCCCGGGCCCGCGCCGCGGGCGGCGCGCCGCCGCTGGTGCCGGTGGTGATCGGCGGCGAACGCCTGGAGCCGGGCGAGCGGTTCGACCGCCGCGATCCCTCGGACCACGCGCGGGTGGTCGCCCGCGTGTGTGCCGCGACCGCGGCCGATGCGCGGCGGGCGGTCGAGACGGCGCGGGCGGCGCTGCCGGCCTGGCAGGCCGCGGGCGTGGCGCGCCGGGCCGACGTGCTCCGGGCCGCGGCGGCGATCATGCGGACGCGGCGGTTCGACCTGGCGGCGCTGCAGGTCTTCGAAGTTGGAAAACCCTGGCGGGAGGCCGACGCCGACGTGGCCGAGGCGATCGACTTCTGCGAGTTCTACGCCCGGGAGGCCGAGCGGCTGTTCGCCCCGCGGCGGGTCGACGTGCCCGGCGAGGAGAACGCCACGACGCACCTCCCGCGCGGCGTGGCCGTCGTGATCGCCCCCTGGAACTTTCCCCTGGCGATCCTCTGCGGGATGACCACGGCGGCCCTCGTGACGGGTAACCCGGTGGTGATGAAGCCGGCGGAGCAGTCGTCGCTCACGGGCCTGCGGCTGTTCGAGATCCTCCGCGAGGCGGGCGTGCCGCCCGGGGCCCTCGCGTTCCTCCCGGGCCGGGGCGAGGACGTGGGGCCGGCGCTCGTGTCGCATCCCGATACGGCGCTGGTGGCCTTCACCGGTTCGCGGGCCGTGGGCCTGGCGATCAACCGGCTCGCCGCCGAGACCTCGGCCGGCCCCGAGAGCCGGGTGATCACGAAGGTGATCGCCGAACTCGGGGGCAAGAACGCGATCATCGTCGACGACGATGCCGATCTCGACGAGGCGGTCGTCGGCGTGGTGGGCAGTGCCTTCGGCTTTCAGGGGCAGAAGTGCTCGGCCTGCTCGCGGGTGATCGTGCTCGACCACGTGCACGACGCTTTCGTGGCCCGGCTGGCCGAGGCGGTGAAGAGCCTCGGGGTCGGGCCGGCAGAAGATCCGGGCACGCGGATCGGGCCGGTGGTGGACGAGGAGGCGCGGGAGCGGGTGCGGTCGTTTCTGGAGATCGGGCAACGCACCGGCCGCGTCGTGGCGGCCGTGGATGTGGGGCCGCTCGCCGACCGCGGCTGGTTCGTGGGGCCGCACGTGTTCGCCGACGTCGATCCCGCCGGGCCCCTCGGCCAGGACGAGATCTTCGGGCCGGTGCTCGCCGTCTTCCGGGCCCGCGATTTCGACCACGCGCTCGAGCTCGCCAACGGCACGGCCTACGCGCTCACCGCCGGCGTCTACTCCCGCAGTCCGGCGCGGCTGCGGATGGCGGCGGAGCGGCTCGTCGCCGGCAACATCTATCTCAATCGCGGGATCACCGGCGCGCTCGTCAACCGGCAGCCGTTCGGCGGCTATCGGATGAGCGGGATCGGCAGCAAAGCGGGCGGGCCGGAGTATCTCCTGCAGTTCACGGTGCCGCGGACCGTGACCGAGAACACCATGCGCCGCGGTTTCGCCCCGCCGGCCGCGGACGACGGCTGATTGGTGTGGGTGGCCCCCCGGCGCCGTCGAAGGGAGGACCCGGGGCCGCGGCCAGCGCGGAATCCGGTTTCCAGCGGGCCTGGGCCGATTCCTCACGAAACGCTCACAATTGCCCGGTACGCTCCCGGCGACATCGGGAAACGGCGGTGGCGGCTCCGCAACCGGGGCCGCCGGCATCCTGACCGTGGCCCTGACGCCGCCGAAAAGACGCCAGGAGGAACCACGTGCCCATCGCCCGACTCCTGCGGATGGTCCGTCGTCATCTGGTCGTGCTCGCCCTCGCGGGCCTGGCCCTGGTCGCGGGGCGGGGTGCCCACTCGGCCGAGTCGGCCGTCGCCGATCTGCCCGCCTACTCGAAGGCGTCCGGCGAGGTGGCCGGCTCGCTCAAGACGGAAGGATCCGACACGATGAACAACCTCGTCGCCCTCTGGGCCGAGGGGTTCAAAAAATTCTACCCGAGCGTGCGCGAGGGCATCCAAGGCAAGGGCTCGGCCTCGGCCCCGCCCGCGCTCACCGAGGGCACCTGCTCGTTCGGCCCGATGAGCCGCGACTGGAAGCCGTCGGAGATAGACGCTTTCAAGGCCAAACACGGCTACGCGCCCACGGTCGTGCCCGTCGCGCTCGACATGCTGGTGGTGTTCGTGCACAAGGACAACCCGCTGGCCTCGCTCTCGCTTCAGCAGGTCGATGCGATCTTCTCCAAGAACCGCACGGGCGGGGCCAAGGCCGACATCCGTACCTGGGGCGACCTCGGCCTCGAGGGGGAATGGAAGGACCGGCCGATCAGCCTCTACGGCCGCAACGCCACCAGTGGCACCTACGGCTACTTCAAGGAGTTCGCGCTCTTCAAGGGCGACTTCAAGCCCACCGTGAAGGAGCAGCCCGGCAGTTCGGCTGTCGTGCAGGCGGTTGCCAGCGACCGGTTCGGGGTGGGCTACAGCGGCATCGGCTACATGACGGCCAACGTGCGGCCGGTAGCCTTGGCGGCGGAGCCCGGAGCCCAGCCCGTGGCCCCGACGGCCGAGGCCGCCTACGCTGGCGACTATCCGCTCGCCAGGTTCCTGTACCTGAGCGTG
>JBILOA010000192.1:0-4721 GCA_044374735.1 Pirellulales bacterium
CTGCCCCTGCAGCCGTAAAGCCCGCTGGCATTGCCGCCGTAAAAGTTTTTGCCCCCGGGAGTCGGCACGCTCGCCTTATGAATAGGGGCTGTCGCGTGAGGCGGTCCGAGGTCGTGATGGGTTTTCGTGACCGCGTTCCGTGTTTCTCATGTCACGTTCCTTGTCGTTGCTCTACCGTGTGGCGATCGATTGGCTTCGGGGGGTGTCCGGCCGGTTTGCCCGCCTCGTGCGCGAGGAGCCGTTGCCGCAGCGGCCCCTCGTGCTCGTGGCCGGGGGACTCGTGGCGGGGGCGATGTCGGTGCGGTGGCTGCCGGCGACGGGTGTGAGCCCCGCCCTGCCCTGCTGGTTCATCGCTCTGGCGGCCCTGGTCGGCTGGCGTTGGGCGACGGGCCGCGGATGGGCTCGGCTGGCGGCGACGGCCTTGGTGGCGGCGGCCGTTGCGACCGGTGCGGCCTGGTCGGCGGCGCAGTTCGATTGGTTCAGCCGCACGGAGTTCGCCTGGCAACTGGGTGACTCGCCCCGGCCGGTGGCGGTTCGGGGCCGCGTCGTTGCGCCGCCGCGGCTGCTGACGAGCCCCTCGGAGATGATGGGCCGCGCCGCGGCGCTGGAATCGGCAAGCGAGTTCCTGCTCGCGGTCACCGCGATCCGCGACCATGACGAATGGCGGCCCGCCACAGGTCGGGCGACGGTGATCGTGCGCGGGGATCCCGTGAGCCTCGAGAGGGGCACCGTTGTCAGGATCTTCGGCCGGGGGCTCCGGCCGGCGATCCCGCTCAATCCAGGCGAGCCGGATCGCGCCGCCCAGGCTCGGGGCGACCGCTGCCTCTCGGTCGTGCGGGTCGCCGGCTGGGAGTGCGTCGGCGTGCTCTCCCGTCCCAGCCCCTGGTCCCCGACCGCGTTCATGGAGCGGCTGCGGGCAGCGGGCAGCGCTACCCTCGCGGCCGGGATCGCGCCGGCTCGAGCGCCCCTGGCCCAGGCGCTGCTCTTGGGAGGTCGCGGGGCCATGCCGCGTGACCTCGCCGCCGACTTCGTCGCCACCGGAACGGTGCACGTGCTCTCGATCTCGGGGCTGCATCTCGGCCTGCTGGCCGCGGGCCTGTTCGTGGTGCTCCGCTCGATGCTGGTGCCCCGCGGCTGGTCGCTGGCCCTGGTGGCGGTCGTGACGGGGCTGTATGCCGTGCTCGTGGGCGCCGAGACGCCGGTCGTCCGCGCCACGCTCATGGTCTGGGTGGCCTGTCTCGCCGGGGTCGCGAATCGCCGTGGGTCGACGATCAACGCGCTGGCCGTGGCGGCCGTCGCAATCGTCGCCTGGCGACCAGCGGAGGCCTCGAGCACCGGAGCGCAGCTGTCCTTCCTCTCCACCGCGGTGCTGGTGGGCGCCGCGACGCTGCTCGCGCGGCCGCCCGAAAGTGACCCGATCGCCAGGCTCGTGGAGCGCAGCCGATCCCGCTGGGAGAAGGCGGTGCGCGGCTGCCTGCGGGCCGCCACCGTGGCGTTCGTGACGGGCCTGGCGGTGTCGCTCGCCACGGCGCCGCTGGTGGCGGCGCGGTTCCACGTGGTCAGCCCCGTGGGGCTCGTGGCCAACGTGTTGATCGCGCCGGTGGTTCCCGTGGCAATGGCATGTGGGCTGCTCTGCCTGGTGGCCGGCGGCGTGTCGCAGACGGTGGCGGCGGTGTGTGCGGCCGGGTGCGATGCCGCGCTGGCCATCATCGAGGGCATCGTCGCGGTGGCCGCCGATCTGCCCGCGGGCCATGCCTGGGTGGCCGGCCCTGCCTGGTGGTGGGTGTGCGGTTGGTATGCGCTGATGGTGGTGGCGGTGATCTGGGGCCGGCCGGAGCTGACTCGCCGTCCGGCCAGTTGGGGTGCGCTCGCCGCGGGCTGGTGCGGGGTCGGCCTGCTGGTGGCGGCGATCGGGGCGGCCGTCGCGTCGCCGCCGGGCGGGCTGCGGGTGGTGATGACAGCGGTCGGGCACGGCTGCGGCATCCTCGTGAGGGCCCCGACCGGCCGCTCGCTGCTCTACGACGCCGGCCGGCTCGGCGCGCCGTCGGCGGCCTGCCGATCGCTGTCGGCGGTGCTCTGGAGCGAGCGGCTGACACGGATCGACACGCTCGTGATCTCCCACGCCGACGCCGATCATTTCAACGCCGTGCCCGAGCTGCTCGAGCGATTTTCCTGCGGTGAGATGCTGGTCCCCAGGGCGTTGCTCGCCAACGAGTCGCCCGCCGTGGCCGAGCTCCTGGCGGCCGCCGCAGCCAGGGGCGTACCGGTTCGAACCGCGCGGGCGGGCGATGCGTTCGCGGTCGACCCGCTCTGCCGGGTGCGCGTGCTCCATCCGACCACCGCGGACGTCCGTGACGAGGGCGATGACAACGCGACGAGCCTCGTGCTCTCGGTGGAGTCGGCCGGCCGGCGGCTGCTGCTGACGGGAGACCTCGACGGGGCGGCGCTGGAGTCGTTCATCGCCACGGCACCGGGCTCATGCGACGTGCTGCTGGCGCCGCACCATGGCGCGGCCACGAGCCTTCCCGCCGACATCGCCCAAGCGACCGCGCCGAGCATCGTGCTGGTCAGCGGCCGGGGCGGCCGGGCTTGGCCCGTCGTGCGTGAGGCCTACGCCGTCGCCTCGGGAGCCGAGGCGGCGGTGCTCAAGACCGGCGGCGAAGGCGCCGTGGCGGTCACGCTCACGGCCGCCGCCGTCACGGCCGAGCGGTTTGACGCGGGCCGCTGGCGGGCGATCGAGCCGCCGGCCGATCAGGCTGCCGCGATCCTGGGTCGCGTCAGGAACCAGCCGCCGACGATCAGTGCCAACTGGCTCGTGACATACGCGGCCAGAAGCAGCAGCACACCGCTCGTGAAGCCGTAGCTGTGGAGGCCGATCCCGAGCTGGTTGGTACCGAACCAGCTCCAGGCCGTCACGATGTTGCCCCCGATCGTAAACAGTGCGAAGCCCCGCGGGCCGATCCATTTGTCCCAGCGGGCGTGGAGCACGGCGGCGTTCCAGAGCACGATCATCAGCGCCCCGTTCTCCTTGGGGTCCCAGCCCCAGAACCGGCCCCAACTGTCGTCGGCCCAGAGGCCGCCGAGCACGGTGCCGATGAAGCTGAAGAAGAGCGCAAAGCAGACCACGCCGTAGTTCATCCGGTAGAGGCGGTCCTGGACCTCCTTCGCGGCCGGCGAGTCGGCCGTTCCCTGCCACCGGCTCCACGCCCCGTGAACGATCGAGAAGGTGCCCAGGAGCCCCGCCAGGAACGTCGCGCCGTAGCCGAGCGTGACGGTGATCACGTGGGTGGTGAGCCAGAACTGGGTGTCGAGCACCGCTTGGAGGACGTGCATCGTGTCGCCTGAGTCGAGGCCATAGGCGACGCCGAGCGTGAGGCCGCCGGCGAGCGCGGCCACGAGCGTGCCGATCCCGAGCCGGTGCAGCCGCTCCAGGAGCAGGCCGGCGAGCACGCAGGCCCAGCCGATGAACACGGCCGACGAATACAGGTTGACCACCGGCGGCCGGCCGGTGAGCCAGACCCGCATCCCGAGGGCGAACGTGTGCAGGGCGAAGGTGCCCGCCAGCAGCCACCAGGTGAAGTCGCCGAGTGGGCCCCGCCAGACGAGGAAGCTCGCGAAGCAGAGCATGATCGCCAAGACGTAGAGCCACTTGGCCAGGTCCGTGGGATTGAAGGCGTTGAACCAGGCCTCCGCGGCGGCCTTCTCGGCGGCGCCGGCGAATTCGGGCAGCCCTTCGGCCGCGGTCCGGTAGGTGGCGATCGCCCGCGGCAACCCCGCTGGCCCGCGGCCCGCCGCCTCGAGCAGTTCCGCGAACGGCACGAGCGCCGGGTTGGCCTCGTAGGCGGCCTGGCCAGGGCGGCCGGCCAGCATTTTGGCCACGAGCGCATTGACCAGCGCGGGCTGGAGCGCCTGCCAGCGCGGGCCATCGGTGGTGTCGGCAGCGACGGCGCGGCCGAGCGGCGGGATCGCCGCGGGAGGATGGTTTTCCTCGATCAGCCGCGCCCCCTGCATCATCCGCATCACCTGGTCGAGGAACGCCTTGCGGGCCGCCTCGTCGTCTCCCTCGACCGTGGGCATGGCAGGGGCTTCGTAGGCGAACCGCATCAGGTCGTAGGCCATCAGCTTCTGCTCGAGCTCCATCAGCTTCTTTTGGCCGAACGACTGCTCTTCCCGCGGCAGGTCACGAAGCTTCGCGAGCTGCTCTCGGGCGGCGGCCCGCTTGGGCTCGAGCTCCGCGTACGAGTAACGATGCCCCTGTCGCCTGGTCAGGTCGAAGAGGTCGACCACCTCCTGCGCGTCGATCCGGAAGACGGGCGCCCGGGTGGCCCACTCACTGCCGGCCATCAGCCCGAGCAGCCACTGCGTGGCTGAAACCCGCCCCTGCGGGTCGCCCAGCCGCGCGTCGGAGCCCGAAGGCATGACCACGCTCGTCCGGTTGCCGAGCAGCTGGACCGTGTTGCGGGCCACGGTGTCGAGCGGTTTGACCCGGCCCTCGTGAAGCGCCGGCAACTGCCCGGCAGCCGCCCAGGCGGCGGCGTCTCCGCCGGGCTGTCGGGCGGCCATGACCGCCATGCCGGCCACGCAGGCGAGCGCCGCAAGCGGGGTGAGATAGTCACGCGGGTCGAACTCGCGGCGAAACGTCGGCGTGGCGTTGATGAGCTGTCCGCGGGGCCGTCGGCCCCGGGCCCGCGGCCGCTGGCCGCCCGACGCGTCGGCCGCGA
>JBILOA010000121.1:0-5938 GCA_044374735.1 Pirellulales bacterium
CCTACGGCCGCGACTCGGGCGAGTACTGATTTCAGGCTTCGCGGCCATCCATGGCCCGCGAAGCCGAGCCGGGCCTCCGCCCGGCGGCCGCACCTCCGGGCGGCCGTGCTCGTGCGCGGGTCTGGCCCGCGGCGTTCGTTGAGACGAATCAGTTCATCGCTGACTCGTCCACTTGACGGCTCGGGGCTGCCGGTTCCCCGGAGCCGGCGTTGCTGGCAAGCGCAGGCAGGATGCCGAAAGCGCAGCCAGCATCGAGCGAGCGGAGGCCATGGATGGCCGCAGCGAGCGTCCGGGCGACGGGGACCGGCAGTCCCGAGCCTGCATTACCCGCGACGCAGCGCACCTATGGGCGATCCCGAGCTGGCGTGACCGATCACGCTATAATGCAACCAGCCGCCGCGGGATGCGGGGCGTTAGGTTTTCTGCCATGCTCGTGCTGAAGTCCACCCATGCCGGTGAGCTCTTAACGAGGCTCGTTGGGGGCCGGAAGAATGTTCCGGTCGCGTGTCCAGCCGCCCCCGGTTTCCGGGGCCGCGGATCACATGCCCCGGAATCCAAGGCACCCCCGTCTTTTTATCAACGAGCTCTCCGCATCTCGTGACCCCACGACATTGCGGTGGAAAGCCTAGCGCCCCGCGTTCCGCGAAGCCCAGGTCATGAACGCCTGCTGGGGGGCGGAGCGGAACGTCTTCTGAAACGCCTCGTCGAACGACGCGCCGCCATCGACGGCCGACACGAACTGGGCCAGCTTGCCGCTGCCCATCAGCGAGCCCAGAAATCCTCCGCCCACCAGCGCCGCGGCGGCGGGATCGGCGCGGCCGGAGAAATAGTCGGTCGCCGATCCCAGGTCCTTCACGGCGGCGCCCGCGTCCTTCTTCCAGGCTTGGGCCAACACCGCCTTGGGCGCCACCCGTGACGCCACGGCGCGGCCCGCGCCGCGGCAAAACCAATCCGGCAGGGCCCTCCCCGCCAGCGATGCGGCCGTGAGCTGCTCGGCGAGCAGGAGTTGCGTTTCCTCCTCGTCTTCACCGGCCGGCAGCACGAGCGCGCCGTAGGCGACGTCCCCGACGACCCCCGCGTGGCCCGTCAGCCCCTTGGGCCGCTCCGACTCGAGGATCACCTGCCACAGTTCGGAGTAGTCGTAGGCCTTGCGGAAGGCGTAGACGACCACGCCGCCCTTGAGCATCGGCCCCTCGCCGGTGCCGAGCTCGGCCCTGACCCGCGCGGCCACGTCTTCGGCCTGGGTGGCGAGCGTCTCCATCCGCGCCGCCGGCAGGTTGCCCATCAGGGCGAACCCCGGTCGGAGCTCCACCACCGGAGCCTCCTCGGGAATGAACCGCCGCCACAGCGTCTGCCCCGCGTTGACTCGCAGCTTGGTGAGCTCGGCGTCGGAGAGCCGCTGGGAACGGCCGGCGGACGCCACCGTCTCCAGCGAGGCCTTGGGGGAGAGGAGGTCGATGCGGGCACCCTGGTCGATCCATTTCGCGATCGTCGCGATCTGGGCATCGGGCAGGGGCGGCTTGCCGAGCGGCATCCGTTGCCCGTCGATGCCGGCGGCCCCTCGCAGCTTCTTGACCAGCAGGCTGTCGGCACCCTTGCCGGGCACGATCGCGGGCCCGGAACCCCCGCCCTTGATCAAGGTCTCGAGGCTCGTCATCCGCAGATTGGCTTCCGCACCCTGGCCGCCGTGGCAGTTGCCACACTGCTCGAGCAGGATCGGCGCGACTTCCGAGGCGAACGACACGTCGCCCGGCTTGAGCGGCGCCGCGGCTGGAATCGCCACCTCGGCCGCCGGGGCGGGAGCCGCGCCGGCGCGGGCCACCGTGGCGAGATCGGCATTCGGATCGCCGTCGCAGGCCGCTCCGGAATCGATCCACCGAACCAGCATGCCGACGTCGTCCGGCGACACCCTGCCGCCTCCCGGCGGCATGTCGCCCGACAGGATGACCTCCACGATCTCGCTCATGTTGCCCATGCCGGGGGAGACCTTCGCCGAGTTCATCAGTTGCGTGTAGCTGGCCATCTGGAAGTCGCCCTTCTTGCCGGTGACGTGGCAGCGACCGCAGGTGGCGATCAAGAACGGTGCCACCTGCTTGGAAAAGGAGACGCCCACGGCGGCCGGGGGCCGACGGGCTCCACCCACGGCGGCCGGAGCGGCGGCCGCTGGAGCCGGGATCACGAGTCCGGAGACGTCGGCGCCCGCCTTCTCGAGCTTGGCCCGCGCCTTCGAGGCGCGGTCGGCCAGGAGTTTGAAGGCCGGCGACGGATTCGGCGCCGCGAGCATCGCCTCCAGACCACCGATGCCCTTGCCGAGGGAAGCCGCCGCCTCGTCCAGCTTGCCCGTCGCCACCAACTTGTCGACGGCGTCGATCTGCTGACGGATGTCGCGGGGCGAAGGCTCCGCCGCCATCGCCGTGGTGGCCAGCGTGAACACCCACGAGACGAGGGCTAGCGGTCCGAGGGTGGCGGGGCGTCGCATGGTGGGTTCCTTGGCGGCCGGGGAGGACGAGGAGCGATCTGTAGCATGGCGGAGAGGGCGGTCGTCGCGACGACGGCGACGCCCCAGAGGATCGCCACCGGCAAGGCCACCCACCGGCAGACGGTCGCCGCCGTGAGATCGCCGACGGCGGCCAGCAGCGCGCCGGTGCCGAGCGTGACGGCGATCACGAGGGGCAGCAGCAGGGTGGCTGCCAGGCCCCAGACGAGGCCGCGGCGAACCGGATCGAGGTGCATGGGTGAGGGTGGGCTGGCCGGAAGCGCCGGCGGGAAGGCTGAGCGGCTGAAGGGCCGCCCGAAGATCCACAGTTTCCGACGGCGAACCCGCCCGCGTCAAGGAACACTTTGGCGGCCTCCGATGGCGGCTTTCGCCGGCCGGCGGCTACACTCCGAAGATCATGCGATCTCTTCGGCCGAGCGATCAATGGGGCACCGGCGACGGGCGGCGGCCCCGGGCCGTGGCGGCCTTGCTGGCCCTGGCGATCTGGCCCGCGGCGGCCTGGGGCGACCGCGTCGAACTGGCCGACGGGCGGATCCTCGACGGGCGGTTCGCGAATCTTCCCGGCGTGGCCGTCGATCCGCTCGAGGCCGAGGCCCGCGGTGGGGGCGGCTCGCAGCCGGTCCTGATGTGCGACGACGACCTGGCCCGCGTGATGGTGTCGAAGCGGCAGGCCCGCGACGTCGAGTCGGCCGTCGTCGACCCGGGCATGGAGCGGATCCGGATTCCGCAACGCATCCCCGAGTCGGGCCGCCGAGTGGCCGGCATCGGGGCGATCCTCCAGACCACGCCGTTCGACGAATACGGCCGGCGGATCCTGACGCTGGCGACGGCATCGGGCCGGCTCGACGTGGTGCAGGGGATCAGCGAGATCACGCCCAGGTGGACGAGGGTCGAGGGCCTGCAGACGGAACAGCCGCTGCTGCTCGACATGCGGATGGCCACCAGTTCGATTCCGCGAGACGTCCTGGAGCGGGTGATCGCCAAACACGTCGACCCGCGTGACTCCGACGAACGGCTGCGGGTGGTACGGCTCCTGATGCAGGCCGAGCGGTTCGACGACGCCCGCAGGATCCTCGACCTCGTGCTGACCGACTTTCCCGAGTTGGCCGATCTGGCGACGGAGCGGAAGACGCTCGCGCGACTGGCGGCGCGACAGCTGCTCGATGAAGTTCGCGCGCGGGCGCGCGTGGGCCAGGATCGCCTCGCAGGCGGGCTGCTCGAGGGTTTTCCGGTGGCCGACGTGGACGGGGAACTGCTGGAGGAGGTGCGGGAGGAGCGGGATGCCTACCGCCTGCGACGGGAACGGGCCGCCCTGATCGTCTCGGCCCTGCGGGAGCGAATCGCGACCCTCGCCCCCGATGTGGCCGGCGAAGCCGGCGAGGCCGTCGACGAGATCCAGCGGGAGCTGTCGTTTTCAACGCTCGAACGGCTCGCCACCTTCGAGCGGGTCGGGCTCGATCCGTCGCTGCCGCCCGACCGTTCGGTCGCGATCGCGATCAACGGCTGGCTGCAGGGGGCGGCGGCCGGCGACGGCAACCTCAAAGTGGCGCTCTCGGCCCGCCGCCTTCGCAATCTGCTCGGCGACTACCTCCGCGAGCCCGACCAGCCGGCCCGGGAGGCCATCCTGGCGCGGATGCGGAACGAGGAGGCCTTCGGCGCCCAGACGATCGCGGGGCTGGCCGCGGCCATGCGTCCTCCCGTCCCGCCCCCGGCACCCGTCTCCGAAGGCTTGTACGAACTGCTGATTCCCTGCCCGGACGGCGCGGAAAACATCCGCTGCCTCGTGCAGTTGCCCCCGGAATACGATCCCCTGCGCCGCTATCCGGCGGTCGTCACGCTCCACGCCGCCTCGTCGACGCCGCTCAACCAGATCGAGTGGTGGGCCGGCCCGGCCCGTCAGGCCGGCGGTCGCCAGGGGCAGGCGGCCAGGCAGGGCACGATCGTCATCGCGCCCGCCTGGGCTCGGGAGCACCAGGCCGCCTACGAGTACTCGGCCCGGGAGCACGTGGCCGTGCTCGCGGCCGTGCGGGAGACGATCAAGCGGTTCGCGGTCGACACCGACCGGGTCTTCCTCTCCGGCCATTCGCTCGGGGGTGACGCCGCCTGGGACATCGCCCTGGCCCACCCCGACCTCTGGGCGGGCCTCGTGGCGATCGTGCCGACGGCCGATCGGTATGTGACGCACTATTGGCCGAACGCGCGGCGGCTGCCGATCTACGTCGTCGGTGGCGAACTCGACCGGTCGCGGTTGCTCACCAACGCGACCGATCTCGACCGCTACTTCGCCAAGGGGTTCGACATCACCTACGTCGAGTACCGCGGCCGGGGCCACGAGCACTTCTCGGATGACATCCTGCGGATTTTCGACTGGATGGGCCGCAAGCGGCGGGAGTTCTTCCCCGCGGAGTTCGAGGCGGTCACGTTCCGGCCCTGGGACCGGTTCTTCTGGTGGGTCGAAATGGAGTCACCGCCGCCGCGCACGGTCGTCCTGCCCGAAGCCTGGCCACCAGGCGGCCTCAGGCCGCTCTCCATCGAAGCCAAGCGGGGCGCCACCAACACGCTCGTCGTTCGCTGCGGCGCGGAGCGGATCCGCGTCTGGCTCGCGCCGACGCTCGTCGACTTCACCGCGCCGCTGACCGTGTCGGTCGACGGCCAGCGGATCCACAAGGGGCCGATCGCGGCCGACGAGAAGGTGCTCCTCGAAGACCTGCGACTCCGCGGCGATCGCCAACACCCGTTTTGGGCCGTGCTGGAAAAGCGACCGGCAGGCCGATAACACATCGTTGGAGCCACGCCCTCGGCGGCGGCGTCGACCTAGCGGCCGACCTCGGCCGACGGGGTCCGAGCGACCTCGGGATCGGCCTGGCCGGAGCGGGGCAGGGCCACGCCCGTCAGCCGCCAGCCGTCGGGGAAGGCCTCGAGCGCCGTGCCGACCGTGCCGAAATACTTCCGCACCACGTCGAACTCCGGCAGCGTGCTGCCGTCGACCCGCTGCTCGCGGACGGTGCCGGGCTTGCCATCGCCCAGCAGGCCGTTCAGGAGCTGGCCGAACACGCTCTGCGCCTTGGGCATCGAGCCCTGCCGCAGCAGTTCGTACGTGGGCCGGATGGAGACGTCTTCGCGGCCGAAAGAGCGGGCGGCCGTCTCACCCGGGGCGAAGCGGGCGATCTCCGCCACCATCGCCTTGAAGTCGTCGGTGTTCCCGAGCCGGTCGGGCCCGCCATCGGCGGTGAGCACCCGCTCGAGGATGTCGCGGTGCGAGGCGATCAGCAGGTGACCGCGAGCCACCGCCACGGTGGAGTGGGGCAGGAGTTTCTCGTCCTTCTTGTCCCGGAGCCGCTGCCGACGCTTGGCGGTTTCGTCTTCGTCGTCGGCGTGCGTCACGGCCCCGCCGGGTGTCTCCACCTCCAGCTTCGGAATCGCATGGGAGCGGTCGATCAA
>JBILOA010000122.1:0-5931 GCA_044374735.1 Pirellulales bacterium
CGTTACCCTGCCAGGGGTGGCTGCGGTCGTGCTCGACGAGTTTCACGAGCGCAGCCTGGAGCTGGATCTCGTGCTCGGCTTGCTCGTGCGGCTGCGGCAGACGGTGCGGCCGGATCTCCGCGTGGTCGTGATGAGCGCCACGCTCGCGGCTGAGCCCGTGGCCCGATTGCTCGGGGCGGGGCAGGGGGTCGGGGAAAAGAGAGGGGAGGCGAGCGAAGCGGCGGCGGCTTGCCCCGTGATCCATGCCGAGGGACGGATGTTTCCGGTCGAGATCCGCCATCTCCGGCACGGCGATCGCCGCGACCTCGTGGTGCTGGTGGCTGAAGCGGTCGCCGCGGCTCTCAAGGGGAGCACGGGCCACGTGCTCGTGTTTCTGCCCGGCGTGGGCGAGATCCGTCGCTGTCAGGAGGCCGTCGGGCAGTTCTGCGAGCGGCAGGGGCATGCCGTGCTTCCGCTCTATGGCGATCTGCCGCCCGAGGCGCAGGATCGCGTGCTCGACGACATCGGTCGCCGCAAGGTGATCCTCGCCACGAACGTGGCCGAGACCTCGCTCACCATCCCCGGCGTCACGGCCGTGGTCGACTCGGGGCTGGCCCGGCAGTCACGGGTCTCGCCGGGCACGGGGCTGCCGCGGCTCGAGCTCGTGCCGATTTCGAAGGCGGCGGCCGACCAGCGGGCCGGCCGCGCGGGCCGCACCGAGGCCGGCATCTGCTGGCGGCTCTGGGACGAGGCAGCCCACCACCACCGTCCGGCCGCGGAGCCGCCCGAGGCTCTGCGGGAAGACCTCGCCGGGCCGCTGCTCCAACTCCTGGCGATCAGAGAGGAAGACGGTTTTCCCTGGCTCGACGAGCCGCCGTGCGAGGCGGTCGAACGGGCGACCACGCTCCTGCGACGGCTGGGGGCCATCGCCCGCGACGGCTCGGGCCGCGACGGAATCACGCCGCTGGGCCGCGCGCTCGCCGGCCTGCCGGCCCATCCGCGGCTCGCGCGACTGCTGCTGGCCGGGGCGGAGCACGGCGTGTTGCGGGAGGCGTCGCTGGCCGCGGCGTTGCTCTCGGAGCGCGACCCCTTCCGCACGCCGCGGGATGGCGGCCCGCGTGATCGCCATGCCGTCCGTACACGATCCGACCTGGTCGACCGGGTGCTGGCCCTGCAGGTGTTTCACGCCGGCGGGCGGCTGGAAGACCCGGCCCTCGATCCCCACCCCGCCGGCGCGCAGGCGGTCCTGCGCGCGGCCGAGCAGCTCTATGGACTCGTGGACAAGCCGCTCGCCGATCGTGCCGCCGACCCCGAGACGGCCACCATGCGGGCGCTGCTCGACGCGTTCCCCGATCGCCTCGCCTGTCAGCGGCCTGGCTCCCAGGATCGCGGCACGCTCGTGGGAGGCCGGGGCGTGCGGCTCAAGGCCTCACGGCTTCGCGGGGAGCTCCTGTTCCTGGCGATCGACCTCCAGGATGCGGGCGGGGAGGCCGACGTGCGGCTGGCGTCGGCGGTGGAGCGGGCCTGGCTGGACGAGGAGCCGGCGGCGGCCGCCAATCTCTCGACCCGGGAGGAACTGCTCTGGCACCCGTCGCGCAAGCAGGTCGAGGCCCGGCTGCGCACGGCCTGGCTCGACCTCGTGCTCGAGGAGACGCCGGCCGCCATCGCCGACCCCGCCGCGGCGGCGGCGATCCTCGCCCGCGAGGCGGCGAGCGACCTGACGCGGGTGGCTCCCGCCCCCGACTCCGCGGCCGGATCGTTTCTGGCCCGGACCCGGTGGCTGGCGACGGCTCTCCCCGACCTCGGCCTTCCCGCCCTCGACGACGCGGCGCTGGCCGCCCTGCTACCGGATCTCGCCCAGGGGCTGCGGTCGTTTGCCGACCTCGCGTCCGCCGACTGGTTGAGCCGACTGCATGCCCGCGTGGGCCACGAGCGTGTTGGCGAGATCGAACGGCTCGCACCCACGCACGTGGAGGTCAAAGGGCGGCGGCATCGGCTCCTGTACGAGCCGGGAAAGCCGCCCGTGCTCGCCACTCGCATTCAGGACCTGTTCGGCGTTCGGGAGACGCCCCGCGTGGCCGGCGGACGAGTTCCGGTCCTGCTGCATCTGCTTGCCCCCAATCAGCGGCCCCAGCAGGTGACCGACGATCTGGCCGGCTTCTGGCAGCGGACGTATCCCCAGGTTCGCAAGGAGCTCCGCCGCCGCTATCCGAAACACGCCTGGCCGGAGGACCCGCTGGCCTGAGTCCGCGTTGCTGCACATGATCCACGCCCGGTCAAGCACGCGGGGCCCAAAAAACGTCCGAACATTCACGGCCTCGGCAGCGTGGTATCAGCCGTGCGGACGGTGCCGCACGCCGCCGCAAATCTCAAAAGTTTGCCCGGCCGCCGACGATGACATGAGCGATCGTTCTCGGACGATCGATCTCATCCCGGTTCGCCCCCTCCCGCCTACGGAGTGCTGTTCATGCACCGTTTCATGCTCCTCATCGCCATCGTCACGTCGCTCGTCGTCGCCTCCACCGCGTCCGCCAACCAGGCTCGTCCCGCCCGCCAGGAAGTCAGCGGTCGTCAGGGCCCGGTCGCCAAGCTCGTCGAGCTGGAGCGTCGCAAGAACGAGTGGCTGCGGCAGCGGTTCGGCCGGTAGTCCATCCCGGCCGTGGTGATCATGGCAGCCCCAAGGCCGCTGCGATCGCCTGCACGATCGCATCCGGCTCGGGCGAGACGTCGACTACGATCGCGTTCTCGTCCGGGCCGGGGCGCTCGAGCGCAGCGAGTTGACTGTCGAGCAGCGTGGCGGGCATGAAGTGCCCCGCCCGCTGCTCGATGCGTTTCCGGATTACCTCCGGTGGACCGTCGAGGTGCACGAGCCGGATCGAGGGCCGCGGCAGGCCGAGCCGCGTCCGATGCCCCCGCTTGAGGGCGGAGCAGGCGAGTACGAGCGGCAGTCCTTTGGCGACCGCGCGATCGAGCACGGCGGCGAGGGCGGCCAGCCATGGCTCGCGGTCGGCGTCGACGAGGGGAACGCCCGCCCGCATCTTGGCGATGTTTTCGGCGGGGTGAAACTCGTCGGCATCCCGGAACGCCCAGCCGAGTCGCTCCGCCAGCCGGCGTCCGATCTCCGTCTTACCAGAGCCACTCACGCCCATGATCACGATCGCGGCGGGGCTGGAAGCGGCGGGCATGGGCTCCAGCATATGATGCCGGGCTCCGGTGGTTCCATGCTGTCAACATCCCGTATCTGGCTCGATGGTCTCCGCGTGTTCGCGGCCGAGCACCGGCTCCGGAAGCCGCTCCGGGAGCCGGCTACGGCGGCCGAGGGGGCGGCGGAACGGATGATCCTCGCCGCGAACCTCGCGGCGGTGCTGGCGGGATGGGACGCGGTCGATGCGGCGCGCCGCGCGAGCGGATCGGGCACGTCGCCGCACGATCCCGACCCGCCGCTCGTGATCACCACGTCGGGAGTCGGCATCGGTGTCGTCGGGGAGCACCTCGCCACCGGGAGCCTGCCCGCCCGGGCGGTCGCGGATCGGGCCGTGGCGGTGACGGAGCTCGAGTATCGCTTGTGGTGCATCCGGCACCCCGACGACGAGTACCAGCGGCACGTCGTTCTCTGGAACTGGATCAAGACCCGGGTGCCGCCCGAGCGGCACGGGGAGTTCGCCCGACATCCGCTGCGGCCAGGCGAGGCCTATTGGTTGCACCGGACGGGGATCGGGGGTGCCGGGGCGGCCGTCCGCCGCGATTGCCACCTCTGGAAGTGGAACGGCCGCCATGCCTCGCTGCTGGAGGCGTTCGTGACCGAGCGGGGCGTGATGGAGCTCTGACGCGCCATCGGTCGGGGGACGGCAGATTGCGGTTTGACGGGGGTTTCGGTAGCGTTTTGCGATCTAACGGCCGCTCCGAAAACGCGAGACCCCATGCCGCCCCGCATTCTGCTCACGACGACCTCGTTCCAGGACACCCCCGGCGAGCACCACGACCGGCTCGCCGCCACGGGCTGGGAAGTCGTCACCGCCCGTGGACCGCTCTCCGAGGCCGACACGCTCGCCGCGGTGGGCGAGGTGGACGGCTACATCTGCGGCGATGACGCCATCACGCGGCGGGTGCTGGAGAAGGCCAGTCCGCGGCTCAAGGTGCTGTCGAAGTACGGGATCGGCGTCGACAAGATCGACGTCGCCGCCTGCACGGAGATGGGCATTCCCGTGCTCTTTACGCCAGGGGTCAACCATACGACCGTGGCCGAGCACGCCTTCCTGCTGCTGCTGGCCCTGGAAAAAAACCTGCTCTTCCACTGCGACTCGACCCGGGCCGGCGGCTGGAAGCGTCAGACGGGCCACGAGCTGCTCGGGAAGACGATCGGGATCGTGGGGCTGGGCCGGATCGGACGCGAAGTGGCCATCCGGGCCAAGGCCTTCGGGATGCGGCCGCTTGGCTACGACGTCTATTGGGACGAGGCCTTCGCGGCCGCGCAGGGCGTGACCCGGGCCGCCACGATCGACGAGGTCTTCGCCCAGAGCGACTACCTCTCGCTCCACACCAACCTCACGCCCGAGACCCGCGATCTCGTGCGGGCCGAGACGATCGCCACCATGAAGCCGGACGTGATCGTGATCAACTGCGCCCGCGGCGAGATCGTCAACACCGCCGACATGGCCGCCGCGCTGGCGTCGGGGCGGGTCCGCGGCTACGGCACCGACGTCCTCGACGTGGAGCCGCCCCCGGCCGACCACCCGCTCACCCACCTGCCCAACTGCCTCGTCACGCCCCACGTGGGCAGCCGCACCAGCGAGAGCGTGCAGCGGCAGGCGCTGGCCGCCGTCGAGAACCTCGTCCGCGCGATGCACGGCGAGCAGCCCCTGGCGCAGGTGAATCCCCAAGTTGCCGTGAGAAAGGTCGTCTGACGTGCCCGAAACCTTCCATGTGGTGCCGACTGCCGCCCACGAGGCCCTTGTCACCACCGCCTACACGAAGCGAGGCTTCGGGGCCGGCGAGGCGCGGCAGGCGGCCACGCTCGCCACCGCCGCCACGCGGCACGGCATCCGCACCCACAACGCCCTCAAGGCACTCCACCTCGACGACCTGTTCGGGTCCAAGGTGGGGGGCTGCGTGCCCGGAGCGCAAGTCCGCCGGCTGCCGTCGCGGTTCGACGCCTGCGAGGTCTGGGACGCCAACAAGAAGCTCGGCCAAGCCGTCGCCTGGGATGCGATCGAGACCTGCATCGCCCTGGCCGACAAGCACGGCACCGGCACCGTCTCGGTGGACAACGCGTTTCACTACCTCTGGGGAGGCGGCTACGTGATGGAGGCGGCCCGCCGGGGTTACATCGCCTACACCAACTGCACCGCCTCGTTGGCCGAGGTGGTGCCCTTTCAGGGCGTGTTTCCCACGCTCGGCACGAACCCGCATTCCTGGGGTTTTCCCACGACCGACGCGGTCGGCTTCCCGGTGGTGATCGACTGGGCCACCAGCGTGATCGCCATGGGTCGCGTGCAGCAGCTGGCCCGGGAGGGAAAACCGCTGCCGCCAGACGCCGCGGTCGACGCTGCGGGCAAGCCCACCACCGATCCCCTGCAGGCGAAGTCGCTGATCCCGTTCGGGGCCCACAAGGGGTACGGCCTGTCGCTGATCAACGAGTTGGTCGCGGCGCTGATCGGTGGGTCGTTGCCTACGATCCGCAGCCGAGGCACCGGCGGCCCGGGCGAGAAGCACGGCTGCGCCTTCTTCTTTCAGGTGATCCACCCCGAGGCCGTGAGTGCCGGGGCCTTCGCCTGCGGCCGCTCCCAAGCCGCCAACGTCAAGGCGGTGGTGGCCGATATCCTCGGCCACGGCAACGCCCACTGCATGCTCCCCGGCCAGCTCGAGGCCGCCGCCGCCGCCCGCTGCGATGCCGCCGGCGGCCTGCTTTTCTCGACCGCCGAGGTCGAGGCGCTCAACGAGATCGCCCGTGAG
>JBILOA010000123.1:0-5880 GCA_044374735.1 Pirellulales bacterium
GAGTATTTGATCAAGTTCCTCAAGGAGCACGGCATGCCGCTGGGCGACCTCGAGGACGAAGCGATGGCGAAGGTGCTACTCGTCGGCCAGGACCAGGTCCTGATCGAGAACGTGAAGCGGCATCTCCCCGTCGAGAAGTCGTTCAAGATCCAGGTCGCGGCCAGCGGCTTCGAGGCTGGCATCCAGGCCGAGAGCTTTCACCCCGATTGCATCGTGGTGGACTACTCGATCGGCCGGATCGACGCCCAGCAGATCTGCCAGAACCTGAAGCGGAATCCCGAGTACGCCGACACGATCGTGATCGCCCTGCTGCCCGACGACGGGTCGCAGATCACGGTCGACCGCAACCACGTCAACGAGAGCTTCAAGAAGCCCTTCGACGTGGCCCTGCTGGCCGAGCGGCTCCGCACGCTGATCGGCGCCAAGAAGGAACTGGTCTGAGGCCGCGTTCCCCGGCGGCCCAAGGCCGGCGGAACGGGTCTCGACCCAACGCACCGGCGACTCCATGACCACGGCCCGGCGCACCCCTCGGGGCGCGCCGGGCCGTCGCGTTGGCCCCGCGGGCTGGTATCATCCGCCCCATGAGCGACACGAACGCGGCCGGCATCCGGATGATCGACGTCGGCGGCAAGGCGGTGACGCTGCGGACGGCGCGGGCTTCCGCCCGGCTGGTGGCGCGGCCCGAGACGCTCGCCCGCATCCGGACCGGCGGGCTGGAGAAGGGGGATGCCCTGGCCGCTGCCCGCTTGGCCGGGATCATGGCCGCCAAGCGGACGAGCGAGCTCGTGCCCCTCTGCCATCCCCTGCCGCTCGACGCGGTCGAGGTGGCGATCGACTGCACGGCCGCCGACCACGTCGCGATTCAAGCCACCGTCCGGGCCACGGCCCGCACGGGGGTGGAGATGGAGGCGCTCGTCGCGGCGACGGCTGCGGCCCTCACGATCTACGACATGGCCAAGTCGATCGATCCCGCCATGGAGCTGGCCCAGGTTCGCCTCGAGGCGAAGACCGGGGGCGTGCGGGGCGACTATCAGCGGTCGGCGCCCGGCGGTGATTGAGCCAGGATCGGCTCCAGCTCGTCGACGAAGTCGCGGACATCCTTGAACTCGCGATACACGCTGGCGAACCGCACGTAGGCCACCTGGTCGAGCCCCTTGAGCAGCTCCATGATCCGCTCGCCGATCACCTGGCTGGGCACCTCGCTCTCGTAGGTGCCGTACAACTCGGCCTCGACCGCAGCCACCGCCTGCTCGATGTCGTCTTCGGTGACGGGCCGCTTCCAGCAGGCCTTGGCCAGGCCCCGCTTGATCTTGTCGCGGTCGAAGGGGTCACGGATGCCTCCCTTCTTGACCACCGTCAGCAACTGCCGTTCGATCCGCTCGTAGGTCGTGAACCGGCGCCGGCAGGCGAGGCACTCGCGGCGGCGGCGGATCGAGCCGCCATCCTCGCCCGCTCGGGAATCGATCACCCGGTCGTTGTCGGCTCGGCAGAAAGGGCAGCGCATCGGATCGGCCTCGGAGTGCCGTCGGAATGTAGAGGCCCGGCCGCCGAACCGGCAAGCCGGCGATCCGGCCGCCACCGGACTTCATGCCTCCGGCCCGCCGAGCGAGTCGAACGTGCCGTCGCCGTCGGGATCATCTGCCGCATCGACCGGCTCGGCCTCGACCGGGCCAGAGCCGCCGGCGGGGTGCGCCGCGCGGGCGAGCTTCCAGTCGCGGCGTTGCCGGGAACTCGGGATCTTCATCGCCTTGCGATACTTCGTCACCGTCCGCCGCGCCACCGTGATGCCCCGCTTGCCCAGCTCGTCGACCAGTTCGTCGTCACTGAAGGGGGAATCCTTGGCCTCGCTGTCGACGATCTCCTGGAGCTTCAGCCGGACGGTATCCCAGGCCACCTCGTCGCCGTCGGCACTGGTCGTGCCGCCGACGAAGAACTTCCGCAGCGGATGGAGCCCGCGCGGGGTCTGCAACCACTTGTCGTCGACCGCCCGGCTGACCGTGGTGACGTGCATCCCGATCCGATCGGCGATCTGCTGCATCTTGAGCGGCTCGAGCGACTCGGGCCCCTCGATCAGGAACCGCGTCTGGTGGTCGACGATCGCCTGGGCCGTCTTGAGCAGCGTGCTGCGCCGCTGCTCGATGGCGTCGATCAGCCACTGGGCCGAGTTGATCTTCCGCTTGATGTACTCGCGGGTCGCCGGGTCGGTGTCGGGCGAGAGGAGCATCTCGCGGTAGGTCGGGCTGATTCGCAGCGCCGGCAGGTCGATCTCCTCGAGCCGACACTTCCAGCTGCCGTCGGGCTGCGGGTCGACGTACACGTCGGGCTTCACCGGCACCACGATCGGCGTCGAGAAGACCGCGCCCGGCTTGGGCCGCAGCGCGTGGAGCTGGTCGCGGAGGGCCTCGATCTCCTCGAGCGAGAGGCCCATTTTCCGTTCGATCAGCGGCAGGCGGTTGCCCCCGAGATCCTCCAGATGCTCGGCCACGAGCCGGCGGAGCTGCCGGGCGTTCGGCATGTCGTGGCGGATCTGCAACAGCAGGCATTCCCGCAGATCGCGGGCGGCGATCCCGGGCGGGTCGAGCCCCTGCACGACCTTCAGCGCCCGCTCGAGCTGCTCGAGCTGGTCGCCCGGGCCGTCGGGGTCGACGAGTTCGCCGAGTGGCATCGGCAGATAGCCGTTGGCATCGAGGTTGTAGATGATCTTGTCAGCCGCCTGCCGGACCGGCTCGCTGAGATCCTCGCTGGCGAGCTGGGCGTGGAGGTGGTCGCAGAGCGTCTCGGGCCGCTCCTGCATGTTGGCCATCAGGTCGAGATACCGATCGCCGGCCTGATCGATCTGGGCCGCGGATGGCCGACTCCGGTCGTCGTCGCTGTCGGGGTATTCGGCCGACCAGTCATACGACCGCTCGAAGTCGGCCTGGTTGGCATGCTCGTGGTCGACGACCAGCGGGGTTTCGTCGACCGTCTTGGAGGAGACGGCCGGCTGCGCGGCCGGGTCGGTCCCGGATGGCTCCGTGGCCGGCCCCTCGTCCTGGCCCGCCTCGTCGACCTCGAGCGTCTCGTTGTTCTGGATTTCCTGCTCGATCCGCTCTTCGAGCGCCAACACGGGGAGTTGCAGGATCTCCATCGACTGGATCATGCGGGGCGCAAGCACTTGCTTCTGCGCCAACCGCATTTCCTGGCCGAACGACATCCGCATCGCTGTCACGCTCCAAATCCCTGGGGCTGCCGTGGCCGCCCCTTCCTGTAGGATACCTCAGGTGGGCGGCCGGGCGGTCGGCCGGTGAGAATTGCGTGAGCGTGGGACCGGCGCAGGTCGGCCGTCAGTCGGCCCACCGGCGTCGGCCCGCGATCGCATCGGCGAGCATCTCGCGATTGGCCTGCTCGAGCGAGGCTCCCACGGTGAGCCCGCGTGCCAATCGTGTGATCTCCACGGGCAGACCGGCCAACCGCTCCGTGACGAGCAGAGCGGTGGCATCACCCTCCACGTTGGGCGTGGTTCCGAGAATCACCTCGCGAAACGCGCCACCGCGCACGCGGGCCTCCAGGGCGTCGAGCGTGAGCCGCTCCGGCCCCTTGCCCTCGAGGGGCACGAGCCGCCCCTGCAACACATGATAAAGGCCGCGGTAGGCTCCCGCCTGCTCGAGCGCCAGCAGATCGCGGACCTGCTCCACCACGCAGAGCAGCCCGCGGTCGCGTCTGGGATCGCGGCAGATCTCGCACTCCTCGGCTTCGGCCAGATTGCCGCAGGTGCCGCAGGGGCGGAGGTTTTCTTTCACCGCCCGGATCGCAGCCGCAAACTCGAGGGCCGGCTCGCGGGGCATCATCAAGACGTGGTAGGCCAGTCGCTCGGCCGTCCGCCGGCCGATCCCGGGCAGGTCGGCGAAGGCGGCCACCAGCCTGGCCACCGCCCCTTGGTGAGCCGGCCCTCGCGACTCGGGGTGTTTGTCAGCCATCATGGCCCTCGGTTTCCTCGTCGGTCGGCCCCGCCTCGTCAACGGCCGCGGCCTTGGGGCCTCCAGCCCCCGCCACCGCGACGGCTGCGGGCTCCGCCGGCCGTGATCGCAGCGGCTCCACCTTGCGGATCGCGGCATCGAACAGGCCGCGGGCATGGGCCACGAGCGGGTGTTCGGTGGCGGCCCGCATCAGCGCCGCCTGCGAGGCCACCACGGGCTGCGGCGGCCGGTCGGACTCCTCGCCGGCCGGTCGCGGCGGCGCGAGCAGAATCGTGTAGCGGAGCGCGCGGCCCGTCTGCGACTCGAGCCCGGCCGCGATCATCGCGACCGAGTCGGGCCGGCGCAGAAACGAAGCCGCCGTGGCGGCTTCGGCCGGCAGCGTGACCTCGAGCAGGTCGTCACGCCAGGCTGCGGCGGTGGCCGTGGCGGCGAAGTCGGCCACCAGGCCCTCGAGCGGCTCCGTCACCCGCCGCCAGACGGCAAGCGGGTCGGCGGGCAGCGCAGGCAAGGGAGCCGTGGGGGCCGCGACGCTGGTGGGGACCGGGACCGTCGGCTGCGCCGTGCCCACGGCGGCCGGCGGAGCCACCGGGCCGCGCACCGGCTCCACGACGGCCTCGACTGCCGAGGCTGCGGGGGGGTCAGGCGTCAGGTCGGCCGTTTTTTTTTCGCGCTGCGGCGCCGGAGCCGGCGCAGCCCTCGGCGGACCGGCCGGCGCGGCTTGAGCGGCGGGGCGGGGAGCGACCGGGCCTGCCGCGGCCACGCGGTCGACCGCGGCGGCGAGGCTCTCGAGATCTTCGAGCGTCGCCAAGCGCACCACGGCCATTTCGGCCAACACCGCGGCATGGCCGCTCGTCCGCATCCGGCCGAGCGCCTGGTCGAGGATCTGGAGCATCGCGAGCACCGTGGCCGTGCCCAGGTCGCGGCCCGTCGCCGCCACGTCGACACCCAGGCCGCGCGAGCCGCCGAGGAGCTCGTCCGGAGAGCCGACGCTCGCCAGCAGGCAGTCCCGCAGGGCGGCCAGGAGCTGCTCCATCACGCCCCCCGGGTCGGCGCCGCCGGCGAGCGCCAGGTCGAGGGCGGCGATCGCCCGGGCCGCGTCGCGGGCCGCCACGGCGGCGAGCAGCTCGCCGATCCGCTCCTCGCGGCCGGTGCCGATCACGGCGTGCACGTCGTCGACGCCGATCGGGCCGCCCGCCGCCCCGAGCAACTGTTCGAGCAGCGACTGGCTGTCTCGCATGCTGCCGGCGGCCCGCCGCGCGATCAGCTCCAGGGCCGCGGCCGAGACGTCGCCCCCTTCGGCCTCCACGATCTGCGCGAGCCGCCGCGCGATCGCCGGAGCGTCCACCGTCACGAAGTCGAATCGCTGGCAGCGGGAGAGGATCGTGATCGGCAGCTTCTCGGGCTCGGTCGTGCAAAACACGAACTTGACGTGCCCGGGGGGCTCCTCGAGCGTCTTGAGCAGTGCGTTGAACGCCTCCCGCGTCAGCATGTGCACTTCGTCGATGATGTACACCTTGAAGCGGCCGCGAGCCGGACGGACGGCCACGTTCTGTCGCAGCTGGCGGATCTCGTCGATGCCCCGGTTGCTGGCGGCGTCGATCTCGACCACATCGACGTCCTGGCCCGCCGTGATCGCGGTGCAGGTGTCGCAGGCATTGCAGGGCTCGGCCGCCGGGCCGGTCTCGCAGTTGAGCGCCTTGGCGTAGATCCGGGCGGCGCTCGTCTTGCCCACGCCGCGGGCCCCCGTGAACAGGTAGGCGTGGCCGATCCGGCCGCTCTCGATCGCCCCGGAGAGCCCGCGGGCCACGTGCTCCTGCCCCACGAGATCGGCGAACCGCTGCGGCCGGTACCGCCGGGCCACGACCTGGTAGCCGGCAGCTCCGCCCGGCTGACTCTGGCTCGCGGCTGGGTCGGTCGTGGCCAT
>JBILOA010000124.1:0-5810 GCA_044374735.1 Pirellulales bacterium
GTCGGCATTGCCCTGCGACTCCATCTCCTGGATCTTCTTCTCGAAGGCCCCCACCTCCTGCTGCATCGCGTCGTTGGCGGCCCGCTCGGCGTCGTCGAACTCGGCCACGAATCGGGACCGCTGGTCGTCGGCCTTGGTCCGGGCCCCGGCCACGGCGTCCTCGATCCGCTCGAGCGTGCGATGCTTCGGCTTCCGCTTGCGAATTTCGACGAACCGATCATCGCCGGCGAGCGTGTCGAGCAGGTTGAGGGCCAGCTCCACGTTGTCGAAGTCGAGATTGAAGGTCTCGTCACCACGGGTCCGGAGGCCGAAGAACAGGCCCGACAGCATGTCGACGTCGGCCACCACGACCGCCCGCACCGGCTTGGCGGACGCCTGGTCCGCGGCCTGCTTGGCGGCCGCGGCATCGGCGGCATCCTTGGCCGGGGCCGCGGGGGCTCGCCCCGCCACGAGGGCCGCCAGCACGATCCCGTCGTCCTGCCGCTTCTCGTAGATCCCGAGCATCTGCCGGAGCGACTGCCGGCTGCCGCTGCTCATCGCCCGCTCGACGTCCTCGAACCGAATCGTGCCGGAAAGACCGGCCGCCGTCTGCACCAGCGGAGTGAACGTCACGTCGGCTCCGTCGATCTTCTCGAGCCCGCCGACAAACGGGAACATCACCTCCTGGAGCCCGGCGGTGGCGGGGAGCGTCGCGTCGAAGCCCCCCTGCTTGCCTCCCTGGAGCGTGGAATCGATGAACACGAACTCCCGCTCGAGCATGTCCTGAAGCTGCGGGTGGGGGTTGTAGTCCTGGTAGACGATGGTCGGCGCCGACCCCATCTGGCCCATCGCCGGCCGGCCCGCGGCCGCAGCCAGCCGCACGCCGAGAGCATCCCAGAGGAGATTGATGTCGCCCTTGGGCTGGCCCTGGGGCCCGAACATCGCCATCGGCCCCATCGGGCTGCGGCGGGGCTGGGACGTGCCCGGCACGCCCGGCATGTAGACCGGCAGCGGATCCTCGAAGATCGCCACCGGCTGGCCGGCCTTCACGGCGGCCACGAAGTTGACCATCTGCTCCGGCCCGAGCGACGAGGGCTGCACCGCCAGGAGCACGTCGAAGCTCTCGGTGATCGGAGCCGAGGCGTCGACCTGGACGACGTCGTACTGCTTCTCGAGCTCGTCCACGAGCGGCTGCCGCTGCCGAGGCTGGCCGCTGGCCATGTCGAACCCGCCGAACAGTTCCGCGTCGGTGGTGATCAGGCCGAGCCGCTTCCGTTTCTGCTGGGCGGCGGTGCAGACCGAGCGGATCAGCTCGTACTCCACCGGCGTGCCCTTGTCGAAGAAGGGCACGACCACCTTCTCAAGCCCGCTGGTGACGGCACAGCCGAGGAAAATCTCCTCCTGCCGGTAGGCGCCCCGCACCCGGGCCTGCACGCTCACCGGCTCGATGCCGAACTGCTGGGCCGCCAGCGCCGCCTGCTCGGTCTTGGGCTCCGTCGGGATCACCTCCACCGCGACCTTGCCGCGACCGAGCCGCTCGAACTGCCGCAGCATGTTGAGCAGGTTGAGCCTGGTTTGGGCGTAGTCTTCGGGCACGTTCGGGCTGACGTAGGCCTTGATGTCGACGGGGCGATCGGCCTCGAGCGACTGCAAGAGCCGCCGCGTGTCGGGCGCGAGCGACGAGATCTGCCCCTCGGAGAGGTCGGCCCGCACGTCGACCGCCCGGCAGGCGAGCGTCAACCCGACGGCCCCGGCCAAGAGCCCGAGCGTGCGGCCCAGGTAGTGCAGCCCCAGCCCCCCTTCGCCGCGGTGCCCCGCCCAGTGCCGCCGGCCGATCAGCACCATCGCCAGATACAGGCACACGGTCACGATCCCCAGGAAGTAGGCGATCGACGACAGGCTGACGACGCCCCGGCCGAAGTCGGCGAAATGCTCGGCCAGGCTCCACGACTTCACCCAGGAAGCGGCCGCCGGACTCATCACCGTGCCGGCCCGGTCGGCGAGCGCGAGCGGGGCGTTGAACAGCACCCCGAGCACGAAGCCCACGGTCAGGTTGCTCGTCAGGAAGCTGGCCACCATGCCCACCGCCAGCATCGCCAGGCCGGTGAACCAGTAGCCCAGGTAGTTGGTCAGGAACAGGCCCGAGTCGGGCGTGCCCCAGAGCAGCAGGATGATCAGGTTGCAGACGCAGGAAAACATCAGCGCCGCGGTGAAGATGCCGACGGTGGCCAGATACTTGCCCACGACCACCTCCAGGTCGCTGGCGGGGATGGTCAGCAGGAGCTCATCGGTGCCCTGCCGCCGCTCGTCGGCCCAGACGCTCATCGTGATCGCCGGCACGAACACCAGCAGGATGAACGGCAGGTAGCGGTTGAGCTGATCGAGGTTGGCGAGGTTGGAGTTGAAGAACTCCGGGGGCCAGAAGGCCGCCAGCGACCCGAGCAACACGAACACGCAGATGAAGACGTAGCCCGTGGGATTCGAGAAGTAGGCGACGAAGTTTCGCTTGAAGACGGCGTCGAGGACGTGCCATTTCATCGCTGTCGGTTCCTCTGGCTGGGGGAGCGGCGGCCGCTGCGACGGGGCCGCCGCGGCGAAAGGCGGGGACCGTCAGGTCGACCGGGTGAGTTCGTGGAAGCGATCGTCGAGGCCGCGGCCGTCGCGGCGGAGTTCCGCGGGCGTGCCGTCGAACCGCAGCCGGCCGTCGGAGATCAGGATCACGCGGTCGGCCATCGCCTCCACCTCCTGCAGGATGTGGGTGGAGAGGAGGATCGTCTTCCGCTGGCCGAGCCTGCGGATCGTCTCCCGCATCTCGCGGATCTGGTTGGGGTCGAGGCCGCTGGTCGGCTCGTCCAAAATCAATACGTCGGGCTCGTGCAACAACACCTGCGCCATGCCGACGCGCTGGCGATAACCCTTGGAGAGCTTGCCGATCGCCTTGCCGATCACGCTGCCGAGCTCGCACTGCTTCACGACCGCCTCGATCCGCTCCCGCTTCCGGCTCGCGGAGAGGCCGCGAGCATCGGCGAAGAACTCGAGCAGGCTCCGGGGCGTCATATCCGGATAGAGCGGCCCGTTCTCGGGCAGGTAGCCCAGGCGCTCGGCCCCGGCCAGCCGGTCGGTGGCCATGTCGTGGCCGGCGATCAGCGCCCGGCCCTCCGACGGGGCGAGGTAGCCCGTCAGGATCTTCATCGTGGTGCTCTTCCCCGCCCCGTTGGGGCCGAGGAAGGCGACGATCTCCCCGCGGGGAATGCGGAAGGAGACGTCCTTGATGGCGATGAAGTCGCCGTAGTATTTCGCGAGGCCGTCGGCCTCGATCATGGCCTCGGAGGCGGAGTCCTTGCCGGAAACGGTCATGGAGTCTCGCGGGTGGCGGGATGAAAGGGGGGGCGGAACCTCGGGCATTGTTCCCCGATCCCGCCGGGGCGGCAATCCCCGTCAGGCGACCGGGGACGAAAGCCGCCGTTCCTTGGCGGCCGTCAGCGGTTCGAACCGCGGGCTCGGCTCGCCGCGGCGCCAGGCGACGTGGGCCAGCCAGGCGGCGGAAGGCTCCGGACGGTCGGCGCGGAAGTGGACGCCGCGGGTCTCCTCGCGGGCCAGGGCCGAGGCGATCATCAGCCGGGCCACCTGCAGCATGTTCTGGAGCTGCCAGCCCTGGGGATCGGCGAACTGCCGCGGGAGCACGTAGCGGCACCAGCCCTCGACCGCCTCGAGCGCCTCGGCGAGTTCGGCGCCCCGCCGCTCGACGCCCACCTGCCGCCACATGAGCGACTGGAGCGAGTTGCGGATGTCGGCCAGGTCGAGCGCCGACCCCTCGCTGCCGTTCTCCTCCACCCGCGGGTTGACGATCGGCGGAACCCGAAACGCGTCGCCATCGGGTCCTTCGGCGAGCAGCTCGGCGGCGGCGGCGGCCCCCGCGCGGGCTCCATAGACGAGGCCTTCGAGCAGGCTGTTGCTGGCCAGCCGGTTGGCGCCGTGCAGGCCGCTGGAGGTGACCTCGCCGGCCGCGAACAGCCGCGGCACGTCGGTTCGCCCCTCCGCGTCGACCGTCACGCCGCCGATCATGTAATGGGCTCCGGGGCGGACGGGAATCCGGTCGCGGGCCAGATCGAGACCGAACTTGCGGCAGGTCTCAGCCATGCCGGGAAACTTCCGCCGCACGTCCTCGGCGTCGAGGTGCGAGAGGTCGAGGTACACGTTGGCGTGATGGGTCCGCCGCATGACGACGGTGATGGCCCGTGAGACGACGTCCCGCGGCGCGAGCTCCGCCCGCTCGTCAAACTCCGGCATGAACCGCCGGCCCTCGCGGTCCACGAGCCAGGCCCCCGCGCCCCGGACCGCCTCCGTGATCAGGCTGCGGGCTCCGCCGGCGATGTAGAGGACGGTGGGGTGAAACTGCATGAACTCCATGTCGCGAACCTCGGCCCCGGCCCGCCAGGCGAGCGCCATGCCGTCGCCGCTCGCGCCGGGGGGATTGGTCGACTCGCGATAGAGCTGCCCCGCGCCTCCGGTGGCGAGGATCGTGCGCCGAGCCCAGACGAGCGTCTTGCCGTGGGCCGGATTCCAGACGAGGGCCCCGCGGCAGCCGCTCGAGTCGGTCACGAGGTCGATCGTGAAGGTGTCGGGCCAGACCTCGAGGTTGTCGAGTTGCCGGGTTCGCTCGATCACGGCCCGCATCACCTCACGGCCGGTCGCGTCGCCGAGGGCGTGCACGATCCGGTGGTGGCTGTGGCCTCCCTCCCGGCCGAGTTCGAGGCCGCCATCGCGTTCGTCGAACCGCGTGCCCCAGGCGATCAGCTCACCGATCCGGGCCGGGGCCTCGCGGACGACGGAATCCACCACGGCCTCGTGGCAGAGGCCGGCTCCGGCGACGAGCGTGTCGGCGACGTGGTTGTCGAACCGATCCTCGGGGTCGACGACGCCGGCGATGCCCCCCTGGGCCCACTGGCTCGACGAGCTGCGCAGATCGTCCTTGGTGATCACCGTGACGGAAAGCCGCGGGTCGACCGCGAGCGCCGCCCGCAGGCCCGCGAGCCCACCGCCGAGGATCAGCACGTCGGTGAAGCAGTGCGGCACCCGCTTGGGGCCGAACGCCACCAGATACCTCGGCCCCTCGACGCCGTCGGTCATGGGGCGCTCGTGCCCTGCATGAAGGCTTTGAACTGCTCGCGGTAGTCGCTCGGCGGACGGCTCCGGCGGCCCTCGGCCTGGCCCCCCTTCACGTCGACCGGCACGTCGCGGGAGCTGCGCACGCCTTCGGACCGCAAGCCCAGGCTGCGGACGGCCCGCTCGTATTCGGCCCGCTCGGCGGGATCGGCGCTGCCCGCGAGTCGCTGCATCGCCTGCCAGCGGTCGAGGAACGCCCGAGCCTGCTCGGGATTCCAGCCGAGTTCATCGAGCACGTCGTTGCGGCCCTGGTCGAGCGAGTTGCGGAGGTGCTCGACGGCGAGGTTCGCGGCGTTGCGGGCGTGGTCGAGGTTTTGCCGGCCCCATTCCATGTCGCGGCGTTCGAGCGGAGGTGGTTCGCCGCCATTGCCTTGGTCAGCTGGCCCCCCAGCGGCACCGCCGAGGCCCACCTGACCGTCGCCAGAAGCTCCCGCTCCAGGCTGCTGCGCGGGCTTGCCTGCCTCACCCGGCTGCTGACCCTCACCCTGACCTTGCTGACCCTGACCTTGCTGACCCTGACCCTGCTGACCCTGACCCTGCTGACCCTGACCCTGCTGACCCTGACCCTGCTGACCCTGACCCTGCTGACCCTGACCTTGCTGACCCTGACCCTGCTGACCCTGACCTTGCTGACCCTGACCTTGCTGACCCTGACCTTGCTGACC
>JBILOA010000125.1:0-5807 GCA_044374735.1 Pirellulales bacterium
CAGCCGGATCGACACCACCCGGATCGACAAGCTCTTGATCGGCGGCGCGGTCGGGGCCGGCGACGAGCGACTGCCCTTCGCCCAGTGGCGGCTGCGGCTGGCGCCGCTGCCTCGCGCGCTGCGGGACGAGGAATGATCCCGCCGGGCTACCGGCCGGGGGCGGTGGCGTAGGTCGGGAGGTGGCGCCAGGGCACCTCGAGCGCGAGCAGGTGCAGCGCGGTGACATAGACCCGGCCGCCGTAGGGCCCCCAGCGGTCCGGGATCTCCCCGGTAGCGTCCCAACTGCCGGCCAGGGGGCCGGTGGTGCGCTGTTCGGGTTCGAGGGTGTCGACGAGGCTGGCGTACCACGTCTGCCAGCCCGGGCCGCCCGTGTGCACCAGCGCCTGCGAGGCGTAATACCAGAGGTAGGCGTCGCGGAGGTTTTTCGCCGCGGTTCCGTAGGTGGGCTCGAAGTCGGCGAGCGCCTTGCCGGCCGCGACCACACCGGGATCATCGGCGGCGGCGCCAGTGTGCAGTCGCATCAGCGTGCCTACGGCGGTCATGCAGGCGACCGAGAGGTCGGTGCGCCGCTGGTCGGCCTTGCGGGCGTTGTAGGCGTAGCGGGTGGGGTCGGACGGCGAGGCCGAGGCGGCCAGGAGCGTGCGCACGCCGTCGAGCGCCGCCGGGTCGGTCTTCACGCCGCCGAGGTCGCCGGCCCGCAGTGCCACGAGCATCCAGCCGCTCACCGAGAGGTCGGCATCCGTGCGGGGGGTGTAGCGCCAGCCGCCCAGCGTGGGGTGGCGACTCGCCGCGATGAACCCGCAGGCCTTCTCGGCCGCCGGCTTCACCCGCGGGTCGCCCGTCATCCCCACGGCCTCGCAGAGCGCGATCGAGGCGATGCCGTGGCTGTAGAGCCAGCTGCAGGAGTTGGAGAGGTCGTCGGCCGGCAGGAACAGGTCGCCGTCGGGCTTCTGCACCGAGATCAGGAACTCGAGCCCGCGCCGGACGGCGTCGCGATACTTGCCCTCGAAGTGGTCGTGGCCGGCGCCGAAGAAGGCCAGGAGCGCGAGGCCGGTGGCCGCCGTGTCACTGTCGAGCTTCGGCACGTCGGCTTCGGTCACACCGGCGAACTCGGTCAGCCGCCAGCGGCCGTCGGCCAACTGCGAGCGGGCCAGGAACTCGAGACCCCGATCGACCATCCGCCGGGCCCGCTCGAGCGCCGCGGGATCGTCGATGCCGCCCGCCGTCTGGCCGCCGGCGGGCGTGCGGCCCGCAAACGCCTCGGCGACGTCCCGCACCCGCCCGTCGCTCGGCAGGGCCGCCGCCGCGATCCGTTCCGGTGACCGCGGGCCCGCGGCCCGCTCCGGCAGCCCGGCCCGCTGCCGGCCGCCCGCTCCGAGCGCCGCGATGTCGGCCGGCGACACGGAGAGCCCCTCGCCATCCTCGTCGTCGGCGTTCGAGCCGCCGCCGGGGAGGCCCCGCGCCGCCGCGATCGCCGAACGGCCGGCCGTTCCCCGGCGACCGCGGTCGAGGAGCGCCGGTCCCAACCGCTCCCCCTTGTCGCCCGTTCCACCGACCGCCGTCGCCGCTCCGGCCGCCGGAGCGACGGCGGCGACGGTGCCCAGCTCGAGCGCTGCCGAGGAGCCGCCACCCGTGTCGCGTCCCAGAGGTCGCCGGGCCTGGCCGCTGCCGGCATCGGCTCCCGTCTCGCTGCCGCCGCCGGCACGCCCGCCGCCGCGAAGGCTGCCGACTGCCGCGATCGAGTTGGCGGCGGCCGGCGAGGAGCCGACTGCCGCCGCCGCGCCCGAGTCGCCTTCCGTGGCGGCGCCCATCTGCCGGCCGCTGGCAAGCGCCGAGGCCCGCGGACCGGTGCGGCCGCCACCGCCGGAGGAGGCGAGCGAGGTGGCGGCCGGCGCGAGTTGGCCGGCCGCGGCACCGGCTCCTTCCGACTCAGCCGCCACGCTGCCGGCTGCGGGCATCTCCACCGGCGTCGTGGTGGTGCCACCGGCGACGGCCGTCTGCCGTCGGGTCAGCGTTGACCTCCCCGAGGCCGCGGCCTGCGAGCCTCCGGCGGTGCCCGACGGCAGGGAGGAGCGGGCCACGGTCGCCGGGGGCGCGGGCGAACCGGTGTCGATCCGCGGTGCGTCGCTCGCGGCGTCGGCGGCCGTGTTGGTGGCGGTTCTGGCATTCGTGGTGCGTCCGCTCTCCCGGCGGGCGAGTTCGCGGGCGGCCGGGGCGACGGCGGGCACGGCGGCCGACTCCACGGCCGCGGCCGCTGCGATCGACTCCGCCCGCGCATCGCTCGCCGGGCGGGCTTCGGCGGTGCTGCGGCGGTCCATCGCCCGGCTCGCGGAAGCGGCCGCCGCGGCTGCGGGCGCATCGCGGGCGGCGAGCGATGCCGCGGCGGGAGCCTGCGCGGTGAGCCGTTCGAGGAGCGCCACCTCACGAGGTCGCCACCGGGCGGCGACGCGCGGCGCTTCCGGGCGGTCGCGGGGCGCGAGCGCCGCGGGAGCCGGCGCGGCGGCGGCCGCGTCGGCCACGGTCTGCGCGGGGGCGACCTGCTCGGCCTGGGCCGTCGACTCCTCGGGGCTCACCTCCGCCTGTCGGCTCGGCGATTGTCTGTCGGCTGGGGTCGCCGCGGTGTCGCGGGCGCGGCTGGGCTCGATCCGGGCGGCCGACGCCGTCACGGCCGGCTGCTCCTCGGCGGGCTGTTCCTCCCGAGCCGCCAGGTTCCGTTCCTTCGGCCGCTCGCGCGGCTCGGTGGGCGCGGTGGCCGGGGGCGTGACGGCCAGTTCGAGCGGTCGCGCGTGGGCTGGAGTCTCCTTCGAGGCCGAGCGGGGCGCCTGGAGCCGGAAGTCGGCGGCCGGCCGTTTCGGCTTCTTCGGCTCGCGGGACTCGAGCGACTCCGGGGAGGCAACGTCGACATCGAGCCGCGAGACCGAGAGCCCACCGAAGAGCAGCATGTGGATCGCGCAGCTCGCCGCTGCGGCGCGGGCGAGCCTGCGCCGGTACGCACTGCCACGATCCACGCCCTCGTCGGCCATCACCGCTTCTCCGTCCCGGTCACCGAATCGCCGCGGCCGCGCTCACTCCTCCGCGGCCGACTGCACCTGGTAGTCGTCGATCCCGGCCCGCACGCAGGCGTCCATCGCCGCCACGACGAACTTGTGGGCCGTCTCCTCGTCGGCCCGCAGGACCACCGTCTGCCGCTGAGGGTTGTCGGCGGCCGACTGCACGAGCAGATCGGTCAGCTCCTCGAGCCGCACCGGCCGGGCGCCCGCGAAGTAGTTGCCGGACCGGTCGATGTTGATGACGAACTCCCGCGGCCGGCTCGTGAGCGGCTTGGCGGCCGAGGCCTGCGGCAGGACCACGTCGATCGAGCGGTCGGCCTCGTCGAGCTTGCTGGCGACCAGGAAGAAGATCATCAGCAGGAACACGATGTCGATCATGGGCGTCATCTCGAGGCCCATGCCGAGGCGTCCCTTGTCGATCTTCACGCTCATCGCAGCGGGCTCCGGACCGGATGGGGCGAGGGCGGGCTCAGGGGCTGGGGGTCGCCGGGCGGGCGACCACGGTGCGGGCCGCTGCCGGCGGCGGCGTGGCCGCGAGCTGGGCCGGCGTGACCCGGCCCTTGCCCTCGAACCGCTCCAGGTGGGGCAGCACACCGTCGACCACCTCGTCGACCGCGCGGAAGCCCTTCATGATCCGGCCCTCGAGGAAGTGGGCGATCATCGCCGCCGGGATCGCCACGCACAGCCCGGCGAAAGTCGTGATCAACGCCACGTAGATGCCGCCCGCGAGTTCCGTGGCCCGGTTGGCGCCGGCCTCGGGGCTGGCCGTCTTCATGAAGGCCATGATCATGCCCTGCACCGTGCCGAGCAGGCCGAGCAACGGTGTGACGGTGACGGCGAGGGTGATCGGCCGCACGTTGGCGTAGAGCTGCGACGCCTCCCGCTCCTTCTCGACCTCGATGGCCCGCTCCATTTCCGGGAGCGGCCGGCCAGTCTTTTCGAGCAGGGCCTGGACCACGCGGCCGGCCACCGACGGATGGTCGCTGCACAGCCGGTAGGCGAGCCGCGGGTCGAACCGCGCCTCCTCGAGATCGGCCAGCTCGCGGGCCAGTTCCGGCGGCACGAACTTCCGCTGCCGCAGCGCCACCAGCCGTTCGATGCCGAAGGTGACGACCACCAGCGACATGATCACGATCGGCCACATCAGCAGCCCGCCGGCGAGGAACAACTGCCAGAGCGTCTGAATTTGGCTCATGAGGAGGCTCCCTTCGTGGCCGGCTTGGTGGACGGACCCGTGGCAAGCGCCTCGAGTCGCTTGCGGGCCGCTGGAACGTGCTCGCTGTCGGGGTAGCGCTCGACCAGTTCACCGTAGAGCTTGCGGGCCTGCTCGGCCTGCCCGAGCACCTCGAAGCAACGAGCCGCCTCGAACGTCGCCTGGGCCTGCCAGGGATGGTAGGCGGCCGGCGCCTGCTGCTCGCCGAAGCCGTAGGCCACCTTGAAGAAGGTCTTGATCGCCTCCTTGTGCTTGCCCTGCTCGAACAGCACCTCGCCTTCCATCATCTGGGCCCGCGCGGCGAGCGGCGTGCGGGGCCCGGAGGCGATCCCGCGGTAGCCGGCCAGCGCCTCGTCGAGCTTGCCGAGGTTTTGCCGGGCCCAGGCGGCGGCGTAACGGGCCTCGGGAGCTCGCGGCGAATCGGGGTCGGACGCGACCAGTTGGTCGGCCAACTTCGCGCTCTCGTCCCAGGCCTCTCGGGCCGCGGCGGACTCGGCCGCCCGGATGAAGGCCAGGCCCCGGAGCGTGGCCGAAGACAGCTTGGCCGGGTCGGCGAGCGCCCTGGCGAAGGCCTTGGAGGCGTCGTCGGGCTTGCCGAGGGAGACGAGCGCGTCGCCGAGCAACGCGGCCGCATCGGCGGCCAGCGGGCCATCGGGCGCGGCGGCCAGTTGCGCGGCAAAGGCCTCGGCGGCCGGGCCCTGCTCCTTCCGCATCACGTGCGTCCAGCCGAGCTTGTGCCGCGCCTGCTCGACGAGCGGCGCCAGGTCGGCGGTGGTGCCTGCGGCGGCGATCGCCGCGCGATACGCCTCGGCCGCCGCGGGCCAGTCTTCCGCGGCCCAACGCCGCTCGGCCAGTTCAAGCCAGGCGTCGGCGGCGTAGGCGCTCTTGGGAAACCGCTTCACGAGGTCGGCAAACGCCCGGGCCGCATCCTCCTGCTTGCCGGCGCGGGCGAGCGCCAACCCCATCTCGTAGACCGCCCGGTCGGCGGCCGGGAAATCGGGCCGTTCGGTGAGGAGTTTCTGGAACGTGGCCGCAGCCTGGGCGTGCTTGTCTGCGCCGGCCAGGCACAGCGCCTGGAGGAACCGCGCTTCCGCGACGGCGGCCGGATCGAGCTTCTTCGACAGTCCGCCGTCGGTGGCCAGCAGCCGCTCGCAGTCGGCCTGGCCGCCGGCGAAGTCGCCAGACCGTTGGCGGGCGTCGGCGCGGGCGAGCAGCCCGGAGGCGGCGGGGGTGGAGTCGGGATGTTTTTCCACGAGCTCCGTCCAGGCCGCGATCGCCTCCGCGAGCCGTCCGTTGGCCTCGTGGCTCCAGCCGATCGCCAGTCGGGCCCACGGGGCGCGGGTGCCGTCGGGTTTGAGGGCCAGCGACTTGGCGAAGGCCTTGAGCGCGTTCTCGTGGTCGCCCGCCTGCTGCCGCAGCTGCCCGAGGCGATACCAGCCGACGTCGGCCGACGTGCCTTCCGGAAATTCCTTGGCGAGCCGCTCCGCCGCCGCGAGCGCGGCTTTGGCGTCGTCCTGCTCCTGGAGCGCCCGCACGGCCAGGAG
>JBILOA010000246.1:0-4070 GCA_044374735.1 Pirellulales bacterium
CGTGACCAGCTCGTCGAGCAGACGCGAATCCTCGCCCGGGCCGTCACGATTCCCGTCGTCGTCGATGCCGACACGGGCTTCGGCGGGCCGCGCGACGTGGAAGAGACGGTGCGGCTGCTCGAGGCGGCCGGTGCGGCGGCGATCCAGCTCGAGGACCAGCCGGGGGATGTCGCCGGCGGCAAGCGGTGCGGCCATCTGGGGGGCAAGCAGGTGATCGAGACGGCTGCGATGGCCGACCGCATCGCCGCGGCCTGCGCCGGCCGGCGCGACCCGGCCACCGTGATCATCGGCCGCAGTGACGCCCGCGGCGTGAACGGCTTCGACGACCTGCTCGGCCGGCTCGAGGCCTACGCCGCGGCTGGAGCCGACTGGCTCTTCCCCGAGGCGCTCGCGTCGCGGGACGAGTTCGGCCGGGTGGGCCGCGACTTCGGCGTCGGGCCGCTGTTGCTCGCCAACATGACGGAGTTTGGCCGGAGCCCCCTGGTCTCGATTCCCGACCTGGCCGAGTTCGGCTTCGGTGCCGTCCTCTATCCCGTCACGCTCCTGCGGTTGGCGATGAAGGCGATGGAGGCGGGGCTCGCCGTGCTCGCCGACGAGGGAACCCAGGAGAGCCTGCTCGACCTGATGCAGTCGCGCGAGGAACTGTACGAGATGCTCGGTTACGACCCCGCGAATCCCGGCCGCCACCGTGCCGGCCCGGCCGCGGCCCGCCAGGAGCTTCCATGACCGCCGCCGCTTCCATGACCGCCCCCGCCGTCACCGACTTTGCCAAGGGACTCGCCGGAATCGTAGCGGGCCAGACGGCCATCTGCTCGCTCGCCGGCACCCTTCGCTACCGGGGCTACGACATCGAGCCGCTCGCGCGGGCGGGTGACTTCGAGGAGGTGGCCTGGCTGCTGCTCCGCGGTGAACTGCCGACGGCGGCGGAGCTCGCGGGCTTGCGGCAGCGGGTGGCCGCGGCAGCCCGGTCGATTCCCGGGCCGGTGCTCGCCGCCCTCGAGCGGCTGGCGGCGGCCACGCCCGACGCCTCGCCCATGGACGCCCTCCGCACGGGCGTCAGCATGCTCGGGCTCGTCGAGCGGGACGACACGCCGGGCGGTCGCGAGGCCCTGCTCGCACAGGCGGAGCGGCTGCTGGGCCAGACGCCGGCGATCCTGGCCGCCTGGATCGACATGACCTCGGGCCGGCCCGTCGCGGCCTGGCCAGACGCCCCGCTGGGCCCGGCCCTGCTCGAGCGGCTCACGGGCCGCGCGCCCACGGCCGCCGAGACCGCGATCTTCGGCACCACGCTCGTCCTCTACGCGGAGCACGAGTTCAACGCCTCGACGTTCGCCGCCCGGACGGTCGCCTCGACCGGCTCCGACATGCACTCGGCCGTCACCGCCGCGATCGGGGCGCTCAAGGGGCCGCTTCACGGCGGGGCCAACGAGAAGGTGCTCGAAGTGCTCGGGGCCATCGGCTCGGCCGACCGGGCCCGCCCCTGGGTCGAGGAGCAGTTCGCCGCCAAACGCGTCGTGATGGGCTTCGGCCATCGCGTCTACAAGGATGGCGACGTGCGGGCCAAGCTGCTGGGGCAGATGTGCCGAGAGCTTGTGCGCGGCACGTCGGGCGAGCCGATCGAGGCCCTGGCGGCTGAGGTCGAGGGCATCATGCTCGAGCGGAAGCAGCTCAAGCCGAATCTCGACTGGCCGGCGGCCCGCGTGTACCACGCGTTGGGCCTGCCTGTGAAGGTGTTCACGCCGATCTTCGTGGTGGCGCGGATGAGCGGCTGGACGGCCCACGTCATCGAGCAGGTGGGCGACAACCGGCTGATCCGGCCGCTCTCGGTCTACTCAGGCCCCGCCCCACGCGACTATCGCCCGCTCGCCGTCCGCTGACGCCGTCGCCGGCAACCCGCGGCGGTAGCCGTTACGGCAGGCTCGCGGCCTGCTCCGCCGCGGGCGTGGCGGCGGCGCCGTCGTCTCCGCCGGCCTCGACCTGGGCGTGCACGGTCACCACCGGCACGGCACCCTCGCCCAGATCGGTGGCGATCCGCAACTCCCGCTCCACCTTGCCCGCCGTCTCGCCCGCCTGGAACGTGACCGGGAGGATGTGGACCCGGGCTGCCGTGGTCTTCGGTTCGCAGGTGAGGCAGCCGTCGGAGCAGAACACGCCGGTGATCTTGAACTCGCGATTGGCCCGGATGACGACGTTCTTGGTCACCGTCTCGCCGGCCGGCACCGATCCGAGTGCGAGCAGCTGCGGACTGACGGTCACCTCGGCCACCACGCGGCCCTCGACGTCCATCGGGATCTGGGTGGCCCGCGCATCGTTGGTCACCAGGATCAGCTGGCCCTTGACGTAGCCGGCCGGCGTGTCGGGCTTGAGCCGGGTCGTGAGTTCGTAGATCGTGCGGCCACCCTCGCGGGTCGGCTTCGAGAGCGAGACCTCGAAGTTGGGATTGGCACTGCGAACATCCTTGATCTCCCACGGCACGGAGCCGAGCCTCGTGACCCGTACCTGCCGCTCCGAACCCTTGCCGAGATCGACCGTGCCCAGATCGACGAACGGGGGATCGAAGGTCACGTCGCCGCGGATGTTGCCCGCGACGCGCAACTGCACCTCGGCGTAGAAGGGCTTGTCGAAGGTGACGGTGAGGGTGGCGCCGTGCTGGCCCTGGAAGGTCCGCGTGTTGAAGCTCGCGACCACTTCGGCGGTCTCGTGGGTCTTGAGATCCTTCTTCGTCACGGTGGGCGACGTGCAGCCGCAACTCGTGCGGACGCCGACGACGTGGAGATCCTCGTTGTAGATGTTGCGGAACACGAACCGGTATTCCGTCTTCGACCCCTTGGCCACAGTGCCGAAATTGTGGCTGGTGACCGTGAACATCTTGCGGGCCCATTCCTGGGCGGCAGCCGGGACAGAGCCCGAGGCGACGACGACGGTGGCGAGCACGGCGGCCCGCAAAAGAACGGCTGATGAAGCCATGGAGCGGAGGGCTTTCATGAGATCGAGGACCATGTGGGAAGGTACGTTCGGCGGAGGAGGGGCGTCAACTTTCCGGGCGCTGGCAATCCCGGCGGCGGGCCGCGGCGGCGGGGCGGGCTGACGCAACCAAAGTATCCCTCCCCGGGGTGTCCGATGAGCGTCGCGGACCGGTGCGACGACGGAAATCGAGGGCTTTTTTCCCCTACGACCCCTACAGGCCGTGCGGTTTTGTAAGATCTCTCGGGCGAGGCTGACGGGTGCCGAAACACCCGCCGGTTCTCGCCGGGTCACGATCCCCACGGGCTCGTGGCTTCGGGATCGACACTCCTTCGGGGGCGTAACGGTATCGACCGGGTGCTGGAGGTACGGATTGCGTGTCGTGGTTGGTCGGCTGGCCACGTTAAAAGTCGACCAAAGCTTCAATTGCCGAAGCTCAGTTTTCTCTGGCTGCTTAGTTAAGTAGCCCCGAGCGATGGCCCCAGTCGGAAGGGCCTCCCAATCGGTCGCCAAATCCGACTCGCCCCGGTTCACCGCCTGGTACGGCCGGGGTCAAAAAAGTTCCGGGCTGGTCTGCGACGCACCCTGCCGGCCGGGGACGCGCGGACGAGACTCAAGTCGACCGGACACACACGTAGACGTTCGTATCGAAACATCACGGGACGCGGGTTCGACTCCCGCCGCCTCCAGTTTCAGGGCTGCAGGGGCATCCATGCCCCCTGCAGCCCTGGCGGCACTCCGGCCTTCGGCCGCTGCCGCCGGCCGCACTCGCTACACGGCTACAGGGGCATCCCTGCCCCCTGCAGCCTTGGCGGCCCTCGGGCCTTCGGCCCCGGCCGCCGGCCGCACCTCCGGGCGTCCGTTCTCGTGCGCGTGGTGACGCACGACGTGCGTTCAGACGAGGCACGCTGGACAAGCCGCGGAGGTGCGGATCGCGTAAGGCTTTTCGAGCCGCCGCTCCGAGGCGGCCGCGGGAGCCCGGAGGGGCGACCGCTTCAGCCGGCGAGGGACACTTCAGCTGTCCCTCCGCCGGCTCAAGGCAGCTGGGGGCAGGGATGCCCCTGCTGCCGTGAAGCCAGAGGCCCCCGGAACGGTCCAGGTCCCAG